>JBBDWN010000141.1:0-2106 GCA_040902855.1 Acidimicrobiia bacterium
AGGAGAGGCCGATGCAAACCGATGAGGTGAAGACAATGACATACACGTTCGTCGTCCGAACCGAACACGGAAACCGGGTCTACACCGGCCACGTATCATCCCGCAGCCCTTCCACGATCACACTGCTCCTGACGTCGCCCTACGACGCAGCGGGCCGGATCGTGAAAATCCCCGTTCAAGACGTGATCTCCGAGCAACAGGCAGCCTGACCGCCGTCAGGAGTCCCGCAGAAAGTCCTCGATCTCCTCGACGAGGCGTTCCACCGGATCGGCGTCTGTCTCGTCGGTGAGCGTCTGAGTCTCCAACTCCTCGACGTACTCCCGGATTTCGACATCGTCCATCGCCGCCTCGACCTGCTCCCGGAACTCGTCAGCAGCCAGAGCGAGATCTGTCGTGTCCACTTCGAATCCCAAGATCTCCAACGCTTTGTCGATGAGGGCAAGCGCACCCGGCGGGTACTCCTGTTGGGACAGATAGTGCGGGATCGCCGCCCAGACACTCAGCGTCTCGATACCGGCACCTGACATCGCCGCGTTGAGAACACCGATGATCCCGGTCGGCCCTTCATAGTCCGACGCGAACAGCGCGTGCTGTGCCAGGGTGTCGCTGTCAGCGCCGGACCCGATGAGCGGAACGGGCAGGGTGTGAGGGACCTGACCCACGAATGCCCCCAGGGTCACCGCCTGTCGTACACCGAGCGTTCGCAGCACGCCGATCAGGTCCGTGCTGAACATCTTCCAGCGGGCATGCGGTTCGGGACCGGTCACGACGACCAGGTCCCGGGCCGACCACGGCACGCTGACGTGCCATATCTCGGTCTCCGGCCAGGCAATCTCACGGGTGCCGTCGTCGTCGAGAAGGATCACCGGACGTCGAACCTGGAAGTCGAAGAACTCGTCTGCATCGATGCTGGCGATTCGCTCGGAATCCGCCGACTCGATGAGGTGACGGGCGGCGGCAGACGAACTTTCGCCCGCGTCACCCCAGCCTTCGAAGGCGATGATCGCTGCCGGGTCCCGCAGGACCGGGTGCTGCTCCCAGATCGCTCTGTCCATCACGTCAGGGTAGTGGTCGGACCGACGAAGTTCTCAGATCGCCCTGTCGAGGAACGGCTTCGTCCGTTGCCATGCCACATCGACGACCGCCGCCCGTCCATCGCGGAGAAATGCAACGCCGGGATGACACCCTGACCGGGTGCGACCAGCGTCACCGGTAGTGCGCGGCACCGCCTCCGCAGGCTCAAAGGTCCGACGCGTGCGAGGGCGCAGCCGGAACAGCGACCCCCGATCGTCCCTCCCCCGCCGCGAAACGATCCGCCCCGGCAGCGGCGACGTCCATGACTGCGGCACCCAGTCGCCGCTCCACTTCCAATGCGTCGCCGAGGGCAAGTCCGAGACCTCCGAGGAGCGACGCCCGGTCGCTGCGGACCGTCTCCTGCGGATGCGAAGCGATCGTCTCGGCGAGAGCGACCGCCCTGTCGAGTGCCTTGCCCTCGCCCACGACCTCATTGACGAGACCCAGGACGTATGCCTCATCGGCTGTCACTTCCCGTCCTGTCAGGATCATCTCCATCGCAATGCCGACGCCGACGATCTGTGGGAGCCGGACGGTGCCGCCGTCGACGAGCGGGACCCCGAAGCGTCGCTCCAAGCAGCCGAACGTCGACGTCGTGGCTGCGACCCGCAAGTCGCACCACACCGCCATCTCGAGCCCGCCGCCTACGCAATAGCCCTCGACGGCGGCGATCGTCGGCTTCGAGACCTGGAGTCGGGTGAAACCCAGGTAGCCGGCGGGGTCGTCAACCAGATCGAACGCGCGAAGGTCGGCGCCGGCCGAGAAATGGCCTCCTGCGCCGTAGAGCACGCCTACATCGACCTCGCTGTCGTCGTCAAAGGTGCGCCAGGCGTCGCCGAGCGCCTGGGCCGTCGCCCGGTCAACGGCGTTGCGAACCTCTGGCCGGTCGATCGTGATGACGGCCACCCGGCCGTGCCGGTCGTAGTCCACGCTCATCGGTCACCCCCTTCGCTGGACGATGCGCCCACAGAATGCCACCTCAACCGCCGACCCGAAGCGCGTACCCTGGGTTCAGGACCACCTATACGGTGG
>JBBDWN010000142.1:0-14604 GCA_040902855.1 Acidimicrobiia bacterium
TGGCCGGGCAGAGCCCGGCCTGTCCCCCCAACGTCGCTTCGCTCCTGGGGGGACACTGTCACAGCGACCCGGTACCCTCGCCGTCGTGGAATATCAGGCGCTCTACCGGAGGTACCGGCCGCAATCGTTCGAGGACGTGATCGGTCAGACGCACATCACGACAACCCTCGCCAGGGAAGTGGCAGACGGTCACGTCGCCCACGCCTATCTGTTCGCCGGACCTCGCGGGACGGGGAAGACGACCACCGCCCGCATCCTCGCCAAGGCGCTCAACTGCGAGAAGCGCAATTCGGACGGGAGCCCCGACAACACATGCGGATCGTGCATCGCCATCACGGAGGGCTCCTCGCTCGACGTGATGGAACTGGACGCCGCCAGCCACAACAGCGTCGAGGACATCCGCGACATGCGGGTCAGCGTGTCGACGGTCGCCTCCGCTGCCAGCGGTCGCAGGGTGTTCATCCTCGACGAGGCGCACATGCTGTCGAAGGCGGCGGGGAACGCATTGCTCAAGACACTCGAAGAGCCCCCACCTCACGTGCATTTCGTGCTGGCCACGACCGAGCCGTACAAGCTCCTGGACACGATTCGGAGCCGGTCACAGCGCTTCGACTTCCACTCGGTTCCGATCGAGAGCCTGGCGGCGCACTTGTCCAAGATCGCCGACCTCGAAGGGTTCAAGACCGAGCCGGCCGCCCTCGTGGCGGTGGCTCGTCACGCCGGCGGGTCGGTTCGAGACTCGTTGTCCCTGCTCGAACAGGTTGCCGCGCTCGGAGATGGGGCCGTCGATCTGACCGGTGTCGGCAGGGCGCTCGGTCTCGCCGACGCCGAGGCGTTCGAGGTCCTGATGGCGGCTGTGAGCGAGCAGGACGCCAGAAAGGGCCTGGAGCTGGTCGCCCGTCTCGCTTCCCAGGGCGTTGATCTGCGCCGTTTTGTGTCCGAATCAGTTGGCTTCTTTCGAGGGGTCTTCCTCGCCCACTACGCCCCCAACCTGGCGGAGGTCGCGGACGAGCCCGCCGAGGTGCTGGAGTTGTGGCGGAAGGCGGCGTCCCGTCTGCCCGCCGGTGAGGTGGTGCGGGCGGTTGACCTTCTTGGCGACGCGCTTGTCAAGCTTCGCGAAGGCCGTGAGGAACGCCTGATGCTCGAGTTGGCGATGATCAAGCTCACTCGGCCTGAGACCTCAGTCGATCCGGCGGCGATGCTCTCGAGGCTCGATCGTCTCGAACGACTCGCCAAGCAGCCGGCGGGGGCTCAGGCGACTCCTGCGATCGCCCCGGGACCGACTCCGCAACCTCAACCCTCCCAGGATCGATCCGACTCCCTTCGACGGGGGCCAGCCCAATCCGAATCATCCGGGCCGGAAGAACCGGAAGAGGTTCCGGTCGTCGCGTCCGAGCCGGAGCCTGAGCCGGAGCCGGAGCCCAGCACCGAAGAACTCGCCCGCCCGCTCGTGGGCGAGCCGAGCGAGCCGCCTCCCCCCGCCACGGTGACGATGGAGGCGTTCCGCGAGATCTGGCCGGGGCTGTTCGGCGGACTCAGGGAACTCCTCGGCGCCCGCCGCTGGGCTCTGTTCCGAGAGACCGAACCGGGAGGGGTGGAGGGCTCTGCGCTGATCATCCATGTCCGCCACGACTTCCATCTCGCCTCTCTCAAGAGTGATCCTGCAGTGGCGGCGGTTGTCGCCACCAAGGCGGGCGATCTGTTGGGAGGGTCGGTCTCCGTGCAGTTCCGTGCTGCAGACGGGGATCCGGCCGGTACTTCAGCGGCCACTGGACCAGAGCCTGCGTCCGTCGGGGACGATGACGAAGAGGTCCCCGACAAGGACACCATGGCCGAATCGACCTCGGACCCGACCGATCCGTTCAAGCTGATCGCCGACGAGCTCGGTGGCATCGAGATCGAGGAGTACGACAACTGAGATCTGGATGGTCGGTCGCCGTTGCCCGGCGCGGGTAGACGAGCTGCCGCCGGTACGATCAGGGCTCGCACTCGACGAGGGATCTCATGAATCGCCCCCCCAACATGCAGCAGCTGATGAAGCAGGCCCAGCAGATGCAGGAGCAGCTGATGGCCGCACAGTCCGAACTCGCCGAGATGACCTTCGAAGGCACCGCCGGAGGTGGTGTCATCAAGGCGACGGTGAGGGGTTCGAACGAACTGGTGTCAGTGGAAATCGCCCCTGAGGTGATCGACCCGTCCGATCCGGAGATGCTCGGCGATCTGGTGGTTGCTGCCGTCAACGGGGCGATGCGGGCCGCATCCGAAGCGGCAGAATCCCAGATGGGTGGACTCGCCGGCGGGCTTGGTGGCCTGGGCGGTCTGCTCGGCTGATGTACGAAGGTCCCCTCCAGCGCGTCGTCGACGAGCTCTCTCGGCTCCCCGGCATCGGCGGCAAGTCGGCTCAGCGGATCGCCTTTCATCTCCTCAGCATTCCCGACGTCGATGCCCGGAGACTCGGCCAGGCCGTTCTCGACCTGCGCGATCAGGTGAGGCACTGCCGACGGTGCTTCAACGTCACCGTGTCGGAGGAATGCACCATTTGCCGGGATCCGCGACGCGACACCGGCATCGTGTGCGTGGTCGAACGTCCGCAGGACATCATGGTGGTCGAGAGGACCCAGGAGTATCGCGGGCTCTATCACGTGCTCGGCGGGTCGCTCTCTCCGATCAATGGTGTGGGACCGGACCAACTCCGCATCCCCGAACTGCGCCAGCGGGTGGCGTCCGAGAGTCTCAGCGAGCTCATCATCGCCACGAATCCGACGATGGAGGGTGACGCCACCGCCATGTACCTGGCCAAAGAGTTCAAGCCAGGAGGTCTGCGGGTCAGCCGGCTCGCCAGCGGCCTCCCCGTGGGCGGCGACCTCGATTATGCCGACGAACTCACGCTCGGCAGGGCGCTCGTCGGTCGCATGGAGATGTAGCCGACTCCTATGCGCGTCCTCCTCGTCGAGCCGTATCTGGGCGGGTCGCACCGCGCCTGGGCAGAAGGCTATGCCGCGACCTCGATGCACGAGGTGACGATCGTCAGTCACGAATCCCGCTGGTGGACCTGGCGGATGAAAGGTTCTGCGGTGACGCTGGCCGAGAGCGTCGCCCAGTTGGCAGCCGAAGGGTATCGGCCGGATGTGGTGCTGGTCTCTGACATGGTCGATGTGGCGGCACTGCGGACATTCTTGGCCCCTTCGATCGGTCGTCCACCCCTAGCGCTGTACTTCCACGAGAGCCAGCTCACGTATCCGGACAGTCCCTTGATGGACGCCGACCGCTCGTATCCGTTCCTCAACTGGACTTCGGCATTGGCCGCCGATGCGGTGTACTTCAACAGCGGGTACCACCGGGAGGTGTTCTTCGAAGAGGTCCCGAGGCTCCTCAAGGGGTTCCCCGATCACACCCACACCCACCTCGTCGACTCGGTGGCGGCCAAGAGCGCTGTTCTGCCGGTCGGCGTCGATCTGGGATGGGCGTCGGAGGCGTCATCCTGGTCGGATACGCCACTGGTGCTCTGGAACCATCGCTGGGAGCACGACAAGGATCCTGAGACGTTCGCCGACGCGATCCGGGCCGTTGCGGAGACTCACGACTTCCGGTTGGCTCTTGCCGGCGAGCGGTTTCGCACCGTCCCCGGAGTGCTCGACGAACTGGCTGAGGAGATGAGTGATCGGATCGAAGTCAACGACCACCTGCCGACCGACGCCTATCGAGCCTTGCTGCTGCGTTCGGATGTGGTGGTGAGCACTGCGTTGCAGGAGTTCTTCGGTATCAGCGTCGTCGAGGCGATCGCGGCCGGGGCGCGTCCGGTCCTTCCCAGACGACTCTCCTACCCGTGGCTCATCGGGGCCGAGCATCATGAAACCGTGCTGTACGAACCGGGGAGGTTCACCGCCGCGCTCCGCGTCGCGCTCACAGAGCGACGATCGCCCGACGGTCTGCGGGAGTCCATGGCAATGTTCGACTGGAGCGTGGTCGCTCCGCGTTATGACTCGGCGCTGGAGGCCCTGTGATTCGGCATGTTGTCTGGGATTGGAACGGCACGCTGTTCGACGACCTTCACCTGGTGGTCGAATCCGTCAACGCCGGCATCGCTCCGCTCGGTATCCCCCCGATCACCTTCGAGGACTACCGAACCCACTACACGCGACCGGTGAAGCTGTTCTACGAACGTCTCGCAGCCCGCCCCGTCAGCGATGCGGAGTGGCTGGATCTCGACACGCGATTTCACGATGCCTACCGAGATCTCCTCCCCAACGCCGGGCTTGCCCGCGACGCCCTCGACGCGCTCCGCGCCGTCGTCGACGTCCCTGCTGAGCAGTCTCTGCTGTCGATGTTCCCTCACCACGAACTCGTCCCCCTCGTCGACCGCCTCGGGGTGGGTGAGTACTTCTCGCGAATCGACGGTCTCCGCGGCGAGCCGGGGGCCCAGAAGTCGGCCTTCCTCGAAGCCCACCTGCGCGCACTGATGCGCCACGAAGACCCTGCGACTGTGCTGCTCATCGGCGATGCGACCGACGACGCGGTTGCCGCCGCCCACGTCGGGGCGGCCGTCGTGTTGGTCGACACCGGCGCGCATCACCGTCGGGAACTCGAGTCCCATGGGGTGCCGGTGGCCGATGACCTTCTCGGCGCGCTGCGGCTCGGCGGCTTGGTGTGACTCTGTTTGACCGCTCGACGGACCGTGGCACCATCGGCTCGTGAAGTACTGGCTCATCAAATCCGAACCCGACGCGTACTCCATCGATGATCTCGCCCGCGACGGGACCGAGCACTGGGACGGCATCCGCAACTATCAGGCTCGCAACATCATGCGCGACGAGATGCAGATCGGTGACCGCGTGCTGTTCCACCATTCGAACGCCAAGCCGCCCGGCATCGTCGGGATCGCCGAGGTGGCGAGCGAGCCGTATCCCGACCACACCCAGTTCGACCCGAAGTCGAAGTACTTCGACGAGACATCCGATCCGGACGACCCGCGCTGGATCATGGTCGACGTGAAGTTCGTCGAGAAGTTCCCCCGATTCCTGGGAATGCCGGAGTTGAAGACCCATCGGGCCCTCTCCGAGATGGTCCTTCTCAACCGGAGCCGCCTCTCGGTCCAGCCGGTCACCAAGAAGCAGTTCGACTACATCGTGGCGCTTGCGTCGAAACCCGACTGATCCACCGGCTCCGTCCGCGCCTCAGATCGCTGAACTCGTGCGCGAAAACCACCGTATAGGTGGTCAGGAACCCTGGGTACGCGTTTTTGTCAGCCGTATTCGACGCTGGACAGGGTTTCGAGCTTGCCCAGGTTGTGGAACGCGTCCATGTAGCGGATGGAGCCGGTCTTGGACCGCATCATCACCGAGTGGGTGACCGCACCATTCCCGTGGAACTCGACACCGCTGAGAAACTCACCGCCGGTGATCCCCGTCGCTGCGAACGAGACGTTGTTCCCTCCGACCAGGTCGGTGGTGGTCATGATCTGGTCCATGTCGTGACCGTGCTCTGCCGCGTACTGCCGGTCCCGGTCGTCGCGTGCCCACAACCGACATTGGATTTCTCCGCCCATGCACCGCAGCGCTGCCGCAGCGAGCACGGCCTCCGGGGAGCCACCGATACCCAGGAGCATGTCGATTCCCGCCCCCTCCCGTCCGGTGGCGATTGCCCCGGACACGTCGCCGTCGCGGATGAGCCGGATCCGAGCGCCGGCGGCGCGCACCGCCTCGATGTGCGGCCGGTTGCGGGGCCGGTCGAGGATGATGACGGTCAGGTCGTTGATGTCGTCCCCTTTGGCCTTTGCCACCTTCGCCAGGTTGTGCTCGACCGGGGCGTCGAGGTCGATCACCCCGTGACAGGCGGGTCCGACGGCGATCTTCTCCATGTACACCATTGAACCGGGGGAGAACATCGCCCCTCTCTCGGCCACCGCCAGGACCGCCAGCGCCCCCGGCATTCCGTCGGCGACGAGGGTGGTCCCTTCCACCGGGTCCACCGCCACGTCCACCTCCTGGCCTTCGCCGTTGCCGACCCGTTCGCCGTTGTGGAGCATCGGGGCTTCGTCCTTCTCGCCCTCGCCGATGACCACGACGCCATCGAGGTCGAGTGTCCCGAGATGGGCGCGCATGCCGTCGACCGCCGCCTTGTCGGCTGCTTCCTTGTCGCCCCGGCCCTGCCAGCGGGCGGCGGCCATGGCCGCGGTCTCGGTGACACGGGCGAGGTCGAGACCGAGATTGCGATCGGGGATCTCAGCCATCAGGAGACCTTCACGATCAGGGCGTCGCCCTGTCCGCCGCCGCCACACAAGGTGGCGGCTCCGACCCCGCCCCCTCGAGCGCGGAGGGCGCTGATCAGAGTGACGACGAGCCGCGTTCCGGTGCATCCGATGGGGTGGCCGAGGGCCACCGCACCGCCGTTGACGTTCACCTTGTCTTCGTCGATGTCGAGCATGCGGGCGGACCACAGGGCGACTGCGGCGAACGCCTCGTTGATCTCGACGAGGTCGAGGTCCGATGCCTCCATTCCCGCCTTCTTCAGTGCCACCCGGAGTGCTTCTGCCGGGCGCTCGTGCAGCGTGGCATCGACCCCGCCGATCTGGCCGTATGCGACGATCTCGGCCAGGATCGGGCTGCCGTTCGCTTCCGCGGCTGTCCTGTCTGCAACGACGACGGCCGCTCCCCCATCCGAGATCTGCGAGGCGTTTCCCGCCGTGATCGTGCCGTCTGCGATGAATGCGGGACGGAGCGCCGCCAAGGATTCCACAGTGGTGGACTCCCTGATCCCCTCGTCACGCTCGACTTTCACAGGCTCGCCCTTGCGTTGGGGCACGCTCACCGGGACGATCTCGTCGGCGAATCCGCCCGATTCGGTCGCCGCCAGCGCTCGGGCGTGGGAGCGTGCGGACCATTCGTCCTGTTCGGTGCGACTGATGCCAAGATCGGCATTCTTGTGATCCGACGACTCACCCATCGTGCAACGGTCGAACGCACAGAAGAGACCATCGTGGTTCATGACGTCGACCATCGACACGTCGCCGACGCGGACGCCCCAGCGGACCTCCCGCACGACGTGGGGTGCGTTCGACATCGATTCCATCCCACCCGCCACCACGAAGGTGGCGTCACCGGTTGCGACGGCCCGGTTGGCGAGTCCGATGGCGGCGAGTCCCGAGAGGCAGACCTTGTTGACCGTGAGGGAGGGCACCGTCATGGGAAGACCTCCCCGCACGGCCGCCTGCCGAGCCGTGATCTGGCCTTCACCCGCTTGCAGGACTTGACCGAATATCACCTCGTCCACCGCAGACGGGTCGGTTCGTGACCGCTCGACGGCGGCGGCGATCGCAGTTCCGCCGAGTTCGACGGCGCGGAGGGATGCGAGTCCTCCGCCGTACTTTCCGATGGGGGTTCGGGCCAACCCGGTGATGACAGCGCTCATGACCAAAGGCTACCGGTCATTGCCGTCCCTCGGCTCTCCGACTCAGGGGTGGCATCGGTCGACTTGAATCGGGGCCGATGAAGCTGCTGAACCTCGACCACACGGCGATCGCCGTGCGGGACCTCGATGCGACGATCGCCGTGTACGAGGACCGGTACGGGGTGACTCCGCTGTATCGGGAGACGGTGGAGTCTCAGGGTGTCGAGGAGGCGATGATTCCCGTGGGCGGGTCCTTCATCCAACTGCTTCGCCCGCTCACGTCCGAGTCTCCGGTCGGTCGATTTCTCGAACGCAACGGCGAAGGCCTGCACCATGTCGCGTTCGCTGTCGTCGATATCGAAGCGGCGCTGGACCACCTCGCCTCCCGCGATGCCGCCCTCATCGACCGACATCCGCGTCTCGGCGGACGCGGCGCCCGGATTGCCTTCGTCCATCCCAAGGACGTCGCCGGTACGCTCATCGAGTTGGTGGAACTCCATGGATGACATCGCAGGAATCGAGATCAGGGGCGGGGTGGGTCCCTACGAAGCGGCAGCGATCGCGGCGGTGATTCGTGAGAGCCTCGCGTCCGAGGAACGCGCCCGGTCCCGACGCCCCCCCGACCGTCGCCCACCGGCCTGGGTCCGCCTCGGGATGCAGACGCCGCTGGGACGGTTCGATCCTCCAACCGCACCCGATCCCGGTCGCAACTGGCCGGACCCCTGATCCGATGTCGTAGATTGCGGACCCCAGACTCGATCGGAGGCCGTCATGACGTCATCGTTCCCTGAAGCGCCCACCGGTGCCTTCGGCACGGTGTTCGCGGATTCGATGGCTGTTGCCACCTGGAAGGACGGCAACTGGTCGTCACCCGAAGTGGTCGGCACCCAGCCCTTCTCTCTCCATCCGGCCACTCACGTTCTCCATTACGGCAGTGCCTGCTTCGAAGGGCTCAAGGCTCATCGTGGGACCGACGGCGTCGTCAGGGTGTTCCGGGCCGACCGCCATGCGGAGCGGATGGCGACGAGCGCCGGGATCTTGCGGCTTCCCATCCCGCCGCTCGACATGCTTCGCCAAATGATCTTCGACACGGTCGCGGCCAACCGCGCAGACGTGCCTGTCTCCCCCGGATCGCTGTACCTCCGTCCCACGTTGATCGGAACCGAGCCGAACATCGGTGCGGCCGCCGTTCCCAGCAAGGAGGCGCTGCTGTATGTGCTCGCCAGCCCGGTGGGTGACTACTTCAAAGGCGGCGACCGGGCGTTGAAGCTCGCGATCGAACAGGACCAACCCCGGTCGACTCCGACCTTTGGGATGGTGAAGAGCGGCGCAAACTACGTCATGGCGCTCGGAATCACGATGGACCGTCGGGCCGAGTACGGGATCGACCAGGTCCTGTTCGCTCCGGGGGGTGACGTCCAGGAGACGGGGGCATCGAACTTCATGCTGATCGACGACGAGCGCATCGTGACTCCGAAGCTCACCGAGAGTTTCCTGCACGGTGTGACGAGGGATTCGATCCTGCAGCTCGGGCGAGACCTTGGTTACGAAGTCGAAGAGTGTTCTTTGACAGTGAGTGACGTCGTCGAGTGGGCGTCTCGTCCGGACGCCGAGGCGGCCCTCTCCGGCACTGCCGCGGTGCTGGCGTCGGTGGGGACGCTGTTCGTCGACGGCGAGGAGATCCCGGTCGGTGGTGGCGGGGTGGGCTCGCAGACGACTCGGCTCCGCAGCGCCCTGCGCGCCATCCATCTCGGTGAATCCGACGACCTGCACGGGTGGCTCACCGAGATCTGACGAGCCTCCGTAGGAGTTCCGGGATCTCCTCGATCCCGAGGAAATACCCCGCCGCCACGAAGGCACCGATGGAGGAGAATGCTGCCGCTGCCGCGTGCAACGGCGTGATCGCCAGGGCGGTGGCGACCGCCCCCGCGATCGCGAGGCCGAGTCGTCCGGCGAACCGTGCCATCGCCGAGCGCTCCACCGCCGGCACGCTCCGGTACCAGACCACGGCGATCGCGCTGGCATAGACGCCGACCGCGGCCGCGGACACTGCGGCGATACCCGTCCCGTCCCCGGCCACAAAGAACAACGTGGGAATGGTGACCAGGGTCACGGCGGTACCCACGATCACCGGAGTCCACATCTGTCGGCGGGCGTAGAACGCCCTGGTGATCACCTGATGGACGACCCAGAACGGGGTCACCGTGGCATAGACGGCCAGCAGCGAGGCGACCACGACCGTGTCGTCGGCCGTGAAGGCTCCCCACTGGAGCGCCAGCCGGACCCAGACGTCCGAGAGCACGACGACGATCAATGTCACGGGGACGGCGATGACGAGTGCAACCCGGATCGACCGATCGACGGTGCTCCGCATTCCCGGGGCGTCGCCTCGTGCGGCGAGACCGGCCAGATACGGATATGCGGCCACTCCCGCAGCCTGGGCGATGACACCCACCGGGAGCATCATCAGGCGCCGCGCATATTGCAGGCCCGCCGTCGTACCTTCCGGTCCGAACTGTCCGAAGGCGCGCGGCCACTGTTCGTCCAGCGCGATCACCGTCTGGCCGACCATCAGCGGCAGTGCCAGTGTCAGATACTCCCGGACCGCGGGGTCGTTCGGTTCCGGTCGGACGAACCGGAGTCCCAGGCGGTGCGCTCCCCACCATTGGAGTCCGAACGAGCCCACGAGCGCCCCGGCGACACCGCCGATCAGAAACGCCTCCGGGCTGGGTGACCCGTCGAGGTTGCCCACGACACCTCCGACGATGATCCCGGCGTTGTAGATGATCGGTCCCAGGGTCGGGATCACGAAGCGTCGGTGGGTGAACTGGACGGCCGAGAACAGGGCGCCGAGAGCGAACAGCACCTGGAGAACGAGGGCGAGTCGGGTCATGGCAACGAGCCGACTCGCGGCGTTGCCGGTCACCTCGGGGAAGATGACTTCCACCAGCGTCGGAGCGCCGAGGGCGGCGGCGGCGGTGAGGACGGCGAGGATGATCCCAACTGTCCGGAACACGGCGGTGAACGCACTGCTGGCGTCGTCTCCGGACTCCACCCGCGCGGCGAGGATCGGGATCAGGGTGATGGAGAGGAAGCCGCCCGCCACCAAGTAGAACGCGAAGTCAGGGATCGTGAAGGCGTACTGGTAGAGATCCGTCTCGGCTGTCCGCCCGAGGATGACGGCCATCGTCAGATCGCGACCGAATCCGAGAACTCGGGACAACAGGACCCCGGCCGCGACGATCGCCGCTGCGGTTCCGATCCGAGGGATCCGACTCATGCTCGGGTCGACCGCAGCGGCTCCAGGATCTCGGTGGGCACGCTCAGTCCGGCTGACCCCGTTCCCAGCGACACGTCCGTCTTGTACGTGCCATGGAAATCCGAGCCGCCGGCGGGCAGCAGCCCGAAGCGGGCGGCCATCTTCACGTATCCGGCTCGCTCTTCGGCGTCATAGCTGCCGTAATGACATTCGATGCCGACCATCCCCGCATCGGCGAGTCTCCGCATCATCGCTTCCACCTCGTCTCGGTTGTCGAGCCCGAGCGTGTGGGCGTGGGCGAGGATCGGGACGCCGCCCGATCGGCGCGCCAGGTCGATGGCTTCCTCTGGACCGAGCCGGTGGCGGGGCATGTACGCCGGCCGTCCGTTGGCCAGGTACTCGTCGAACGCCTGAGTGATGGTCGCGACGTGGCCCCTTCTGACCATGACCGCCGCGATGTGGGGTCGGCCGACCGTTCCCTCTCCCGCTTCGTTCTCGACTTCTTCGAGAGTGATCTCCATTCCGAGTTCGTCCAACCGCTCGACGATGCGGGCGTTACGGTCGTTGCGCGCCTCCTGGAGGCCCGCCAAACGGTCCTGAAGAGGTCCGCTCCCGGGTTCCAGCCACAGCACCAACATGTGCATTCCCCCGCGATCCCAGTCCAGCGAGAGCTCGATTCCCGGGATGAGTTCGATTCCCGTCGCGGCGGCAGCCTCTCTGGCCTCGGGGATCCCTTCGAGGGTGTCGTGGTCGGTGAGAGCTATGGCTTCCAGACCCTGGACCGCAGCGAGCTGGACGAGTTCGGTCGGGGTGAATGATCCGTCCGAGGCCGTGGAATGGGTGTGGAGATCGATCGGCACGCAGGGGACGCTAGTGGCCTCGTCGTGTCGCAACCCGGCTCAGCCGAGCCTCACCTGAGGGACGCCACCACCAGTTCAGCGATCTCGATGGTGTTGAGCGCCGCACCCTTGCGGAGGTTGTCGCCCACCACCCACAGGTTGATGCCACCCGATTCTCCGACAGTGTCCCGCACCCGTCCGACCAGCACGTCGTCGATGCCCGCCGAGTCGAGCGGTGTGGGCGTCGTGTCTTGCCACACCTGGACGCCCGGGGCTCGGGAGAGGATCTCCACTGCCTCGATCCGATCGAGCGGTCTGTCGAACCGTGCGGTGGCGGCAATTCCATGGCCCACCATCACCGGCACCCGTACACACGTCGGTTCGACCGCCACTTCGGGGGCTCCGAGGATCTTGCGAGTCTCGTTGACCAGCTTCCACTCCTCGTCGGTGTAGCCCTGCTCCTTCTCGGTTCCGGCATAGGGGAGCACATTGAAACCGATCGGACGCTGATAGAGGCTTCCCCCCGGGTCCTCCCACCCTCCGTACTGCAACGATTCGGGGGACTCGATGAGTTGACGGGTCTGGCGGAGGAGTTCGTCCATGCCCTGCTTGCCGGACCCTGACACCGACTGATACGACGTCGCCACCATCGACGTCAGCCCGGCCTCCCGATGCAGCGGCCCGATCGCCATCATCAACGCCATCGTGGTGCAGTTCGGGTTGGCGATGATTCCCCTGGGCCGATCAGTCAGGGCGCCGTCGTTCACGTTGGCCACCACCAGGGGGACGTCGGATTCCATCCGGAAGGCGGACGAGTTGTCGACGACGACGACTCCGGCCTCGGCAAAACGCGGCGCGTGCTGGCGGCTCCGGTCGCCGCCCGCCGAGAACAGCGCGATGTCGATACCGGTGGGGTCCGCAACGTCGAGGTCCTCGATCTCGATCTCGCCCCAGGGAGTCTCCACTTTCGTGCCTGCCGAGCGGGCGGAAGCCATCAAGCGCAATTCGTCGACCGGAAAGTCGCGTTCTCCCAGAATCTGGAGCATGGTGCGTCCGACGGCGCCGGTTGCTCCCACGATGGCGATGTTGGCGGTCATGCTCCGACCTCCGGTTCGATGAGAGGCGGATCGAACTCGGCATGCAGGAGCCTGACTGCTTCCTCGACGTTCGACGCCCTGACGACGCACGAGATGCGGATCGTCGACGTCGAGATCATCTCGATGTTGATCCCGGCGTCGGCCATGGTTCGGAACACTTTCGCCGCGACGCCGGGATGCGACTTCATGCCCGCCCCCACCAGCGAGACTTTGGCGATGTCGGGGTCGACTTCCACGCCGACGGCGTCGACTTCGATTGCCACCCGATTGGCGATGGCGCGGGCGGTGTCCAAGGACGCTTTCGGCACGGTGAGCGAGATGTCCGTCGTGCCGTCGTGTGACGTGTTCTGGACGATCATGTCGATGTTGACCCCGGCCGCGGCGAGCGGTTCGAACAGTCGGGCCGCGACCCCGGGGCGGTCCGGCACTCCGCGCACGGTGAGTTTGGCTTCCGACGTGTCGTGGGCTACCCCGCTGATGATCGCTTGTTCCATCGTCTCCTCCTTGACCCAGGTCCCAACGTCGGGCTTGAACGACGAGCGGACGTGGATCGGAATGTTGAACCGCCGACCGAATTCGACCGAGCGGCTCATGAGTACGCCGGCGCCTGCCGCCGACAATTCCAGCATCTCTTCGAACGAAATCTCTGCGAGTTTCTTCGCATCGGGCACAACCCGCGGATCGGCGGTGAACACGCCGTCCACGTCCGTGTAGATCTCGCACACGTCTGCCCCGAGCGAGGCCGCGAGAGCGACGGCAGTGGCATCGGATCCGCCCCGTCCGAGTGTGGTCACTTCTTTCGAGAGGGGATCGACCCCCTGAAACCCGGCGACGATGACCACTTTGCCCTCGTCGATCGCTTCTCGGACCCTGCCCCCGGTGATGCCGGTGATCTTGGCGGATCCGTGTTCGGAGTCGGTCAGGATTCCGGCCTGACTGCCCGTGAAACTCACGGCCTCGACTCCGCGGGATTGGATGGCCATCGCCGTGAGCGCCATCGAGATGCGCTCACCGGCCGTGAGAAGCATGTCGAGTTCCCTGGCAGGCGGCAGCGGGCTCACGGCGGCGGCGAGCTCGAGGAGTTCGTCGGTGGTCTTGCCCATCGCCGAGACGACGACGACGACGTCATTGCCGTCCTTGCGCGTCGCCACGATGCGGTCGGCGACCGCCGAGATCCGTTCCGGGGTGGCGACTGAAGTGCCGCCGTATTTTTGGACGATGAGGGCCATGTGGGAGTCTGATCGGGGAAGAACGAAGGATACGCCGGCACGAAGAGTGTCAGTTCACCGTTAGCCTCCCGCCCGATGAGCGATCGACGTGAACGTCAGAAGCAGGCCCGAGCCGCCGCCAAGGAGGCCCAGCGCAAGGCAACCGCCCGTCGCGAGCTGCGCCGGAGGATCACCGTCGGGCTCGGACTGGGCGCCTCGGTGGCCGTGATGCTCCTTCTCCTCGGCACGTTCTCGTCCGATGAGGGCGACCTGCCAGAGGCCCTCGCCGCCTTCCGTGACCAGCCGACCGCCTGCGGCGGGTCGCTGCCGGATCCGGTGACCGAGATGCAGTTCGAATCCCCCGTTCGACAGGTGTTCGGGTCTGACCCGGTGGTTGCAACGCTGGAGACTTCGTGCGGGACGATCGTGATCGAACTCGCTGCCGAGGAGTTCCCGCAGACGGTGAGCAGCTTCGTGTTCCTCGCGCGCAACGGTTACTACGACGGGACCGCCTTCCACCGGATCGCGGTGGACTTCGTGGTTCAGGGCGGAGACCCGACAGCCACAGGCGCCGGCGGACCCGGCTACGCCATCCCCGACGAGTTCCCTGACAAGGCATTCGTCTACGAAGAGGGCGTGGTGGCGATGGCCAATGGCGGTCGCGGCACGACCGGGAGCCAGTTCTTCATCGTCACCGGCGACGAGGCCGCATTGCTCAACCCCACCTTCAACGTGTTGGGCAGGGTCGTGGAGGGATTCGACGTCCTCGAACGGATCAACCAGGTCGAGACCCGACAGCAGGCCGGCGGCCGGGA
>JBBDWN010000143.1:0-14604 GCA_040902855.1 Acidimicrobiia bacterium
TGGCCGGGCAGAGCCCGGCCTGTCCCCCCAACGTCGCTTCGCTCCTGGGGGGACAGATGAGTCCTCGCGCTCGCTCTTCTACCCTGCCGTCGGTGATCGAGTTCGATGCCTACTCACCTGATTTCGTCGCCGACCCGTATCCGACGTACGCCCGCTTCCGCGACGAGTCGCCCGTGTTCTTCGATCCGCATTGGGATGTGACGTTCTTCGCTCGGCACCCCGACGTGTCGGGCATCCTCCGGGACCGCAGGTTCGGACGCGACGTCCGGTCCCGGGTTCCGGTCGAGGAGATCGACGCCGAGGTTCTCGCCCGCATCTACCCGGCGGACATCCCGACCTGGACCTCCTACGTCAGGGACTCGTTCATCGACCTGGAGCCACCCGCCCACACCCGCATCCGCCGTCTGGTTCAGTGGGCGTTCACTCGCAAGGCGTCTGAGTCCTATCGGCCCCGTCTCGAGGAGGTCGCCGCCCGTTCGATCGATCAGGCGCTCGATCGGGGTTCGATGGAGGCGATCGCCGACTTCGCCACCCCGATCCCACTGACGATGATCGCCGACCTGCTTGGCATCCCGACCGCTGACCAACCGATGTTGGTGGCGTGGTCACATGCCATGATCCGGCCGTTCGACGCTGATTGCCCCCTGGAGGACCGGGTGGCGGCCGAGCAAGCCACCAAGGATTTCGTGGCCTACCTGACCGCGATGACGAGGGACCGCCGAGCCGAACCCGGCAATGATCTGCTGTCCGAACTGGTGGCGGCGGAGATCGACGGCGACAGCCTGTCCGAGGCAGAGGTGGTCGCAACCGCGATTCTCACACTCAACGCCGGCCACGAGGCGACGGTGCAGGCCATCGGCAACGGGTTGCTCGCCTTCGCCCAGTTCCCGGATCAGTTCGCGTTGCTTCGGACCGATCCGGATCTCGTGGCGGCCTCCGCCGGGGAAATCCTTCGTTTCGACACGCCGTTGCAGATGTTCGAACGCTGGGTTCTCGAGGATGTCGATTGGAACGGCACTCAGCTGCGTCGCGGCACCAAGGTCGGTCTGCTCTTCGGTTCCGCCAACCGTGACGAGGCCGCGTTCGAGGACGCACAGACGTTCGACATCGCCCGAGACAGCCGCGCCCACCTTGCCTTCGGCGCCGGGATCCACCATTGCGTGGGTGCACCCCTGGCGAAGTTGGAGTTGGAGGTGGCGATGGAGGCGATCCGCAGGCTCCCGCGCCTCGAACTCGCACAGGAGACGCTGGAGCGCGTGCCGAGTCTCGTCTTCCGCGGGGTCCGAGAACTCCGTCTCGTCGTCTCCTGATCAGCTTTCGTCTTCGGCCGGAGCGGTGGTCGCCGTTGTGGTCGTCACGAGGTCGCCCGCTGGATACCCGACCACTTCGATCCCGGCGATCGCCAGCTCCGTGAAGACACGACCGCCGCGCTCTTCGGGCAGATATGCAGTGTTGATCTGGATGCGCAGGCTGAGCGTGCGGAAGCTCACGTATTCGACGGCCTGCTTGCCCGGTTCGTCGTCGAGTTCGTGGGCGAGGGGGAGCGTGTTGGGGGCGTCGGTGGAGATGGAGATGCTGCGGGCGCGATAGTTCTGATAGAAACGATCGCTGTCGGCGGGAAGGTTCTCCCACACGAACCCGGTCACGACCATCGGCTCGGGGAAGATGAGGTCGATCGTGATCACGTCGGTCTCTTCGAGCGTCTCCCAGTTGATCTGGTATTCGCGTTCGCCGTCGATGAGATTGCGGCATTCGAATCCGGACAACCCCGAGATCGAACAGTCGGCGCTGAGGATGTTGATGGGTTCGGGAACTCGGGCGAGGGTCGTCGTGGTCGTCGAGGACGTTGCGGCGGAGATGTCCGGGTCTTCGTCGTCACCGGTGAAGATGTTGAACAGGAGAGCGATGAGCACGACTCCGAACAGCAGCCCGGAGATGGCCATCGCCGCCCTGACTCCTGCGGTCGCCTGTACGGCGGGTCGGGGGGCGACGGGGAGAGATCCTTGCGCGAGCCGGGCTCCGCATTCTTCGCAGTGCCGGTTCGTGTCAGGGTTGGGCGTACCGCACGACGGGCACGACACGGTCTGGGACGCCACCTGGAGGGGCGGGCGCGTGGACTCGGCCGGCGGTGGGCCTTCGTCGAGGGAGAACTCCTCGTAGTCACCTTCGTCGGCCGGCTCGGACGTCGGGTCGATCCAGGTTCCACAGCTCGGACAGAACTGGTCCTCGTCGGACACCACCGATCCACAGTTGTCGCACACGTGACGGGCCAAAACGCCTCCTCCGGGGGTTCGCTCCGGGTGGGTATTGTGCCACGGTGATCGACGTGTTCGCTGTCAGGCAGGTCGAAGGGTGGACGGCGGGCTCCGTGACGTCAGGGATCCTTCTCGCCGGACTCGCCCTGGCTGGTCTCGCCTGGGTCATCGACCGGGCGACTCGGCGCTGACCGACGGGCCTTTTCGGGCGGTGGCGATGAAACTGTCGCAGCCTCTCCCTACAGTCCGTTCCCGTGTCCTACGCGTGTGAATCCTGCGGCTACCGGTCCACGAAGTGGATGGGCTTCTGCCCCCAATGTGGGCGGTCCGGGCCGCTGGACGAGGTCGCCGATCTCCCCGGCCGTTCGAAGTCCCTGCGCCGCGGTCCGGCTCCGGTCGCAGCACAGCTCAACGATGCGGCCCGCCTGGAGAGGAGGACCTCGGGGATGGGGGAGGTCGACAGGGTGCTTGGCGGTGGTCTCGTTCCGGGGTCGGTCGTCCTGGTCGGCGGTGAGCCAGGCGTCGGCAAGTCGACCCTGCTGCTCCAGTTGGCAGGAAGCATCGCGGCGGGCGGCGGCCGGGTGCTGGTGTGTTCCGCCGAGGAGTCCGCCCAGCAAGTGGCGATGCGCGCCGAGCGTGTGGGGGTGACGGCTGACGGCGTGCTCGTGCTCGCCGAGGACGACGTCGACGCCGCCATCGCGGCCGCGGATGAATGCAACCCGGATCTGCTGATCGTCGACTCGATACAAACGGTGGGCGTGTCGGATCTCGGATCAGCGCCGGGCTCGGTCACCCAGGTGCGGGAGTCTGCTTCCCGTCTTGTTCGATACGCCAAGGAGCGGGGGGTTGCCACGATCCTCGTCGGCCATGTGACCAAGGAGGGCGGGCTGGCCGGCCCGAAGCTGCTCGAGCACATGGTCGATGTCGTTCTGTCGCTGGAAGGCGACCCTGATAGAGGCTTTCGGGCGCTCCGCAGCTTCAAGAACCGCTTCGGCGCCACCCACACTGTCGCTCTCTTCGATATGCGAAACGAGGGGATGGTCGAAGTCGAGGATCCTTCCGAGGCGTTTCTCGCCGAGTGGCAGAGCGACGTGCCGGGAACCGTCGTGTTCCCTGCGGTCGAAGGCAGGAGGTCGGTGCTCGTCGAGATTCAGGCGCTCGTCACGTCGTCCAGCCAGCCGCAGCCGCGGCGGTCGGTACGCGGCGTCGAGTCGTCCCGTGTGCATCAGATCCTCGCCGTCCTCGATCGTCACTGCGGGATCCCGCTCGCCGACCACGAGGTATACGTCAACGTCGTCGGCGGTTGGACGCTCGACGAACCGGCCTGTGATCTTCCGGTGGCGCTGGCGCTGGCGTCGTCGCGGATGGATCTTCCACTGGGCTCGGTGGCGGCGTGGGGCGAGATCGGGCTGGCCGGTGAGGTCCGTCCCGTGCCGTTCGAAGCTCGGCGCCGCGAGGAGGCCGACCGGCTCGGCATCAAGACGGTCGTGGCCCCCGCCCAGGGCCAGCGGCTCTTTCTTGCCCTCGTCGAGGCGGGATTGGTGCCCTCACCGCCTCCGAGGGGTTGAGAGGTGATAGATTGCCCGGGTGGCTCGGAACGGCACGTTGGCGCTCGAGACGCTCGAGCGTCTCGCCCCGGGAACCCCGTTGAGGCAGGGTCTCGAACGAATCATTCAGCTAGGTAAAGGCGCGATCATCGTCCTTGGAGACTGTGACGCCGTTTCTGCGATCTCGAGTGGAGGATTTCGGCTCGCTCAGCCGGTTCTCTTCTCGCCTCCGAAGGTGAGCGAGCTGGCGAAGATGGACGGTGGCATCATCCTCGATGCCGAGGGCGATCACATCATCGCCGCCAATGTCCACTTCGTCCCTTCGAACGACATCCCCACCGAAGAGACCGGGTCTCGTCATCGAACCGCCCAGCGCATCGCCATCCAGACGTCGGTGCCGGTCGTGGCAGTCTCCGAGGGTCGCCGCACGGCGTCGGTCTACGTTGATGACACGAAGGTCGAGTTGCGCTCGCCCACGATGGTCGCGGCCCGGGTCAACCAGGATCTCCAAACACTCGATCGTCTCCGGCGCCGTCTCGACGAAGCCGAGAACGGACTGACCTCCCTCGAGGTCTCCGAACTCGTCACCTACCGGGCGGTCGTCACGCTTCTGCAACGGGCGGAACTCGTGCGGCGGGTCGGGACCAGCATCGAACGGCAGGCGATCTCGCTCGGCGACGAGGGTCGGCTGGCCTACATCCAGCTGGCCGACATGGTGCGCGGTGTCGAGTTTCTCCGCGACGTCACGCTCAGGGATTATCTGCCGACGCGGCGCAAGGCCAGCCTCCTCAAGGCTCGGGATGCGCTCGGTGAGCTCGAGGAGTCCGATCTCGAAGATCCGGTCAGGATCGCCAAGGCGATCGGATTCGACGAACTCGATGCGCCCGTGACCCCGCGCGGTTATCGGCTCCTGTCCCGGGTGGTCCGGCTGCCCGATCCTGTCCGTGAGGAGCTGATCAAGCATTTCAAGCAGCTCCCGAAGATGTTGGCCGCCTCAATCGCCGACTTCGAGAAGGTCGAAGGAATCGGCAATGCTCGGGCGACGCATCTCCAGCACTACTTCGAAAGAGTCCGATCCCTCGCCCAGGAGTGGACACCGCAGGTGCTGTGATCGGACCCCCCTAGACTGCCCGGATTCATGGCTACCAAGAAAACCAGTTCCTCTGCGAAGTCGCCCACGACGGACTCGAAGCCGGCCCCCAAGAAGGCGCCTGCCAAGAAGCCGACGTCCAAATACTCGGTGGGGGACAAGGTCGTCCATCCCCAGCACGGGGCGGCGACGATCGCAAAGAAGATCAAGCAGGAGTTCGCCGGTGAGAAGAAGGACTATTTCGTCCTCGACATCGCCACCGAGCAACTCACGGTCAAGGTCCCCGTCGAGGCAATCGACGATCTCATCCGCCCCATCATCTCCAAGGCCCAAGCGCGCAAGGTGCTGGCTGTCTTGAAGGAAGAGCCTCAGGAGGCCGGTTCCAACTGGTCCCGCTGGTACAAGGTGCTCACCGAGAAGATGTATTCAGGTGACATCTTCCAGGTCGCCGAAGTGGTCCGCGACCTCAACTACGCCCAGCAGACAAAGGGCATCTCACCCGCGCTGAAGCGGATGCTTTCCAAGGCGCGGGTCACCCTCACGTCGGAACTCGAGTTCTCGCTCGGCGTCGACGAAGAAGAGGCCGTCAAGAGGCTCGACCGGGCATTGCCGATCTTCGAAGTCCCCGAAGACTGAGTCCGTGTCCGAGACCCGGGTCGGCATCGGATTCGACGTCCACCGGTTCGGCTCGTCGCCTCCCGTTCTCATCGGCGGCGTGATCGTCGACACCGAACGCGGCCTCGATGCGACCTCCGACGGCGATGTGGCGTGCCACGCCGTCACCGACGCAGTGCTGGGGGCGGCGAATCTCGGCGACATGGGCATGCATTTCCCGTCTTCGGATACCCGCTGGCAAGACGCCGACAGCCTCGAGATGCTTCGAGAAAGTGTGAGGATGGCTGCCGCCAGATCGGTGTCGATGGTCGCCGTCGATGTCACCGTCATCAGCCAGTCCGTTCGTATCGGACCGTTCCGGGACCAGATCAGGGCAGGAATCGCCGGCGCCCTCGGTGTGGACTCCGATCGGGTGTCGGTGAAGGCCACCACCACCGATCACCTCGGGGCTTTGGGCCGTGACGAAGGGATCGCAGCGATGGCGGTCGTCACCGCTCGGATCGACGTGGGCTGAATCGGCGTCTGGGGAGCCACCTCCTAGCATCCGCTCCTTCATGCAGCCCGTCACCGAAATCCAGGTGTACAACACGTTGGGACGCCGCCTCGAGGCTTTTCGACCGTTGGTCGACGGCCATGTCGGGATGTACGTGTGCGGCCCGACCGTCCAGGCGGACCCGCATTTGGGCCACGGGCGGTTCGCGGTCGCGTTCGACGTGATCGCCCGCTATCTGCGTTGGCGCGGCTTCGATGTGACCTACGTCCGCAACATCACCGACGTCGAGGACAAGATCATCGCCGCCGCTGCCGAGACGGGCGAGACGACGCACGAGTTGGCGGCCAGGGTGGCTGCCCGGTTCGCCGAGGCGTTCGAAGCCCTCGGTGTCGGGGCACCCGATCACGAGCCGCGAGCGACTGAACACATCGCCGGGATGATCTCGATCATCGAACGCCTCATCGACCGCGGCCTGGCGTACGCCGAGGAGAACGGGGACGTGTACTACTCGGTACGGACCCTCGAGGGGTACGGCAAGCTGTCGGGGCGGAATCCGGACGACCTCCGTTCGGGTGCCCGAGTCGAGATCGACGAGTTCAAGCACGACCCTCTCGACTTCGCGTTGTGGAAGGCCGCCAAGCCGGGCGAACCTTTCTGGGATTCCCCGTGGGGTGCCGGTCGACCCGGCTGGCACATCGAGTGTTCTGCCATGTCATCTGAATTCCTGGGCGATTCTTTCGACATTCACGGTGGAGGCAACGACCTGATCTTCCCGCACCACGAGAACGAGATCGCCCAGTCAGAGGGGGCCTCCGGCCAGCCGTTCGCCAAGTACTGGCTGCACAGCGGCATGCTGAACCTCGGCGGGGAGAAGATGTCGAAGTCCACCGGACACATCATCGGCCTGCACGAGGCGATCAGCCAGTTCGGCGGGACTGCGGTCCGACTCTTCTACCTGCGTGCCCATTACCGCTCGCCGCTCGAGTTCTCAGAGGAGTTGCTGGGTGATGCGAGGTCTGCGCTCGACCGGATCGGCAGGGTGTTGGACCGTTCCGACCCCGGCGGCGTGCCCGATGCCGACTTGATGGCGCGGTTCGTGGAGAAGATGGACGACGACTTCGCCACTCCCGAGGCGATCTCCGTTCTCTTCGATGCGGTCAGGGATGCCAACAGGGGCCTGGACGCCGGTGACGACGTCGCCGGTGTTGTCGCGGCCGTCCATGAGATCTCCGATTTGCTCGGACTGCGGGCACCCACCACCGGTCTCGACGATCTGGCGGCGGCTATCGACGATCTGGCCGGCCGGGTCGGCGTGGTGGGCGGCGACGATGCCGAAACGACCCTGGATCTGCTTCTCACGCGACGTGCCACCGCCCGTGCCGACCGGGATTTCACCACCTCCGATGCCATCCGCGACGGGCTGGCAGAGATCGGGATCGTCGTCGAGGACACCGCCGATGGCGCCCGCTGGAATCGGTCTTAGCCTCGAAGGCGTCCACGCCGTCACCGCCGCCCTGCGGGCGGGTCGGGTGGAGGTGCTCACCGTGGAGCGGGGTCGAACCGAACGCGACGACATTGCCGGGTTGATCGCCGAAGCCGAAGCGGCCGACGTCCAGGTTCGAACGGTGGACGACGTCCGAACCGTGTCCGAGACGACAGCCCCCCAAGGCGTGGTCGCAACCTGCCGGCCTCTGCGAACGTTCAGCCTCGAAGACCTCGTCGGCCAGGCGTCGCCCGCCTCGTTGCTCATCGTCGACCACGTCGAGGACCCGCACAACGTCGGTGCCATCGCCCGTTCGGCGGTGGCCGCCGGCGTCCCTCGAATGGCCGTTCCGGATCGCAGGACTGCAAGGATCGGGGCGGCGGCGTTCAAGGCGGCAGCCGGTGCCTTCGAGCATCTGTCTCTCTCGGTGATCGGGTCGGTCCCAGACGCGATCCGGAAGTTGTCTTCGATGGGGGTGTGGACGGTTGGTCTGGATGCCGACGGCGACCAGTCGCTGTTCGGCCTGGAACTGTTCACCGAGCCGGTGGCGATCATCGTCGGAGCCGAGACCGGCCTCGCCCATCTTGTCCGGGAGCGGGTCGACGTGGTCGCCTCGATCCCGATGGCTGCTGAGTCCGAGAGCCTCAACGCCTCTGTGGCGGCAGCGCTCGCCTGCTTCGAACTGATGCGGGTGAGAGCGGTCAACTCCTGATCGGAGGACCGGTACCCTTCCCGTCGTTTGCTGGCGTAGCTCAGATGGCCAGAGCAGCTGACTTGTAATCAGCAGGTCGTGGGTTCGAGTCCCACCGCCAGCTCCCAATCCGCTTTTTAGCGGGGCAGCGGTACATTTTTGTACCGCAACGCAGACCAGAACGGTAGAACTCCCCAGCAGTGCGTCAGCGCGGTCGGTAGACGTCCCGGCGGTGTTGCACCCGGTGAATCAGCACGATCTTGTCCTCGAGGATCTCGTAGATGACTCGATAGTCGCCGCGACGTGCCGACCGGAGCCCTTCCAGTTCGCCGACGAGCGGCTTGCCGAGTCGTTGCGGATTTCCGGCGATCGGACCGAAGATTGTCTCGACGGCTGCCTGTCGAATCTTTTCAGGGAGACTGTTGAGGCGTCGCAAGCCTTCGGGTGTGATCTCGACCTCGTACACGGGATGGCGTCAAAGATTGTCTCGGAGGCGAAGTCTCTTGCCGTTGGTGGCTTCCTTGCGCGACCGCCTCAGAGAGGACATCAGTTCGTCGTCTCGGAGTATGTCGAGTGACTCTTCGAGAGAATCGAGGTCGTCGGGACTCATGAGTACGAAAGACGGGCGCCCATTGCGGGTCACCAGGATGCGGTCGTGTTGGCTTTCGACTCGGTCCGCCAGTTCAGACAGGTGCGCCTTGACTTCCGAAAATGGGAGCGTGTCACTCATCAGGTCATTGTAGGTCAGAATTGTGACCTGTTGGGTCTGTGGTCACCGGCCGGCGGACGCATGGGCGTTTTGGGCCTTTCGTCGCTTTCGAGGGCTTCAGAGCTGTCGCTGCAGTGACAACGAAGCTGAGACGGCCCCCTCGTCCAAGCCACTCTGCGGGCGTCTTGGATGGGTCCCTCTGAACGCCGCGGACCTCGTCGCCGCCAGTCATGGGGCTCACCTGATCGCGTGTTCAACTACCCGGGATGACGGTTGTGCCACAAGGCGTCGGTTGCCCCTTCACTTCGTGATGCTTGCCGACAAACCGGGCGGTATCCGGAGCCGGACGACTGTGAGCTGTGCGGTCGACACCACATCTGAACGCGTGGCGAGGTAGTGAGCGCCGAACCGACCGAACGATGTCGGGCTGGTCCGGACGCTCCCTGGATTCTTCGAGGGCTCAGCGCCCGCGTCTGCTGAAGCCGAAACCGCCGAATACGACCAGTAGCACGATGATCAGGATGATCCATTGGATGGTGCTCATGATTTCCTTCTTTCCTGTTGAGTGTCGTCCCTGGGTTGCCGAGACCGCCCTGTCAGCGTTCGACGATCGTGACGTCGCTGTCCTTGGATCCGGCTGACGTGACGAGCGTCAGGACGACGCCGATCGCTCCGGCCACCATGAGGATCAATCCGATGGTGTTGAGGTTAAATCCTTCGCCTTCGACGCTGACTCCCCAGTAGAGGACCGCGCCGAGCGCTGCCAGGACCAAGCTTCCTACGATTCCGCCGTTACGCATGTGTGAGCTCCCTTGTCGGTGATGCTGAGAGATCGTCTACCCACGACGGGCAACACCTAAACACCGACAAGGTCGATTTTTTGGGGGTCCAGATCGGCGCCACGAGAAGGACGACCCGAGTTGCGAGGCCAGTTGGTCGCTGGGTGGGCGTGCGCTCGGGCGCGTGTGAGGGCGGATTGGTGGGCCGCCGGTCTTTTGCGAAATCCCCTCGTATACCGGGTCCGTCGATACCCTTCGGAGTACTGAAATGTTGACTCTCGCCGATCGCCGCATTCTCGACTTCGAGCGCGGGTGGTGGATGTATCCCTTCCCCAAGGAATGCACCATCTCCGATGTGCTCGGGTTCGACCCTGACCGGTATTACACGCGCCTGCGTGAGCTCGTCGACCTACCGGAGGCGGACCGCTACGACCCGTTGACCGTGAGGCGACTGCGAGCGTTGATCGGGAGCAGATGATGGACGGCCGGGGCAAGCACGTCGCCTCCGGATCCTCGGCTTTCATCCGGGATCTCGTGGTGATGGCGGTGGGGATCGTGATCGTCGGCGTCCTCCTCTACGGGGGCCTTTCGCTGCTCGCCGGTCTTGGGGCGGACGACCAGGATGCGGCCGATACGACCGTGGCGAGCGAGACGACCTCTCCCTCCACCATCGAGACGATCGCCACCAGCGACCCGACGACCACCACGACGACAGCACCCGAGACCACCACGACGACGGCAGCGGTGGTCATCCGTGATCCTTCACAGGTGACGGTCGTCGTTCTGAACGCAGCCAACCGCTCCGGCATCGCCGGCAGGCTCACGACGAGCCTCGGTGAGGCGGGCTACCAGATGCTGCAGCCGGACAACTACGAGCCTCAGCTCGACCAGTCCCGCGTCTGGTACGTGGGCGATTTCGCTCCTGAAGCGGCCGAATTGCAGGCGGGATTCGTGCCCGATGCCGCCATCGAGCCGTATGAGGGGCCTGACGTGGGCGCCGACATCGTCGTCGTTCTCGGGGCCGGCTTCGAAGGGTGAGCGTCGGCGGTCCGCCTGTGGGCCGCGACCCGTGGCCGGTCGCCGCATGGGCGATGACCGGATTCACCTTGCTGGCACTTGCGGTTGGTATCGCCGGCAACGTCTTGTCGAGGACTGTGGTCCTCGATGGCCTTGCGCTGTGGCCGCTGGCCGCACTGGCTGTCCCCGCAGCCCTCATCGGGCTGAAAGGCGGGCGGCATCGGGCTCTCGCCCCGCTCATGCTGGTCAGTTGGATGCTGATCACTGTCGGCCTGCATTTGGGCGGGTTCGAGGGCCTGCCGTCGACCGCGTCGGCAGTCACCACCGATCTGAGCGGAACCGACACCGCCCGGCTCACCGTTTCTGTCGACGGCCTGGCGGTCAAGATCGGACAGGGGCCGTTCGAAGTGTCGCCGAGTCCGGTTGGCGGCTCGGGCGGCGTGCCAGTCATCGAGCGGGTCTCCGGCACGGCGGCCACCGCACTCGTCGTCACAGACGACCCGGACCGCTCCCCGTGGTTCCGGTTCGGTGAGTATCGAATCTCGCTCGACTCCGGAATTGCCTGGGATCTGCGGATCCGGGTGGGGGGTCTCGACGCCGACGTCTCGCAGGTCGACGTCGTGGGTGCCAGGTTCGAGGCGTCCACCGGCCGGGTCGTGCTCGGAGCGCCGTCGGCCCCGACGACGGTCGAGATCGCCGGCGACATCGAGGTATCTGTGCCTGCGGGAGTGGCTGTGACCGTGATCGGTTCGACTCGCGTGCCGTCGGACTGGACTGTCGACGGCGAGGACGCCACGGCTCCCGCGGTTGGTGAAGGATGGACGATCCGAGTGCTGTCCGGGTCCGTTCGAATCGTGAGTCGCTGAGTACCCTGGCCGACGTGAGCGACGTACGTTCGACAGACCGCATGCGTCGAGCCGCCTTGACCGTCTGGACGGCCATCGGCTCGTTCGTCATCCTCGGTGTGTTGGCCTGGGCGGCCAATCAGGTGCGCATCATCTGGCTTCCGCTCGTCTTCGCCGTCGGTCTCGTGATCATTCTCGATCCGATCGCTACCGCAATCGAGCGCGCCGGGATCCCTCGTGTTGTCGGGACCGTGTTCGCTTTCGTCGTCTTCGCCGGCTTTCTCGTCGCCATCGGGTTCCTTGCTGTCCCCACGATTCAGACCCAGGCGGCAGATTTCGGTCAACGGCTCCCGGTGCTCTACGACGAGACCATCGCGTTGCTCTCGGACACGTCCGACGACCTGGGAGTCGATCTGGGTCCGGTGTGGACGTCTGCCACGATCTCGGAGTGGATCGCCGACCCTGCCAACCAGGAGACCCTGCAGAATCTGGTTGGCGGATTCGGTTCCGGCGCGGGCAGGTTGATCCGAGGGGTGGCGGAGACGGTGGCGATCTTCGCTCTCGCACCGGTGCTCGCCTTCTACCTGCTGCTGGATCTTCCGCGGACCAAGCGCCTCGCAGTGGAACTGGTTCCCCGCTCGGTTCGTCACGAGTTCCAGCACGTGTCCACCCGGGTCGCCACGGCAGTCGCGGCGTTCGTGCGGGGCCAGCTTCTGGTGGCCTTCATCGTGGGAGCCCTGTCGGCTGGAGTTCTGCTGCTCCTCGACCTTCCTTTCTGGTTGATCATCGGAATGGCGGCGGGCGTGCTGAACCTGGTGCCGTTCGTCGGCCCGTTCGTCGGGGGCCTGCTCGCCGTGGTGGTCGCACTGGTGGAGGGCGAGCCGTCGAAGGCGTTGCTGGCGGTGGTTCTGTTCACCGCGATCCAGCAGGTCGACAACCACATCATCACGCCGATGGTCCAGCGCACCAGGGTGTTGCTGTCACCGCTGGTGATCGTGCTCGCTCTGATCGTCGGCGGTTCGGTGGCCGGTTTGCTCGGTGTCCTCGTCGCTGTTCCTCTGGTGGCGGTCATCCGGATCGTCGCGGGCCATCTGTGGAGGACGCGGATGCTGGGTGAGTCGTGGGCGGAGGCGCTCGACGCATCGATCGAAGTCACCCAGCGCCCCGACCGCATGCGGGTGCGACCCCGCAAGCTGCAGGACGAGCGCTTGTTCGACACGGCTGAGTTGCGTCAGACGGATGCCGACCCGGTCAAGACCGATTCCTGAGGAGGCTGTCGTGGAGATCGAAGAACTGGCTGGTCGCGACGCGTATCTTGTGACCGCCGAAGGCGACGTCGAAACGGTCACAGACGCGGGCATCGTCCTGTCCCGGACCGTCTTCTACGCCCGCGGTGGGGGACAGCCGGGCGACACCGGCATTCTCACCTGGGACGGCGGCCAGACTCGTATCGCCGACACGGTTCGCGTGGACGGAGTCGTCACCCACATCCCCGTCGAGGGCGATCCGCTGCCTGAGCCTGGAATGGGCGTGGAGGGTGTCATCGATTGGGACCGCCGCTACCGCACGATGCGTACTCATACCGCGCTTCATGCCCTGTCCGGGGTGGTGTTCCGGGATTTCGGGGCGAAGGTGACGGGCGGGAACATGGAGCCTGGCGCGGCGAGGATGGATTTCGAACTCGATGGGATCTCCCAGGAGTTCGGCAAGCAGGTGGAGGACAAGCTCAACGCCGAACTGGTGAAGGGCTACCCGACCGAGATCGTCTATCTCGCCCGGGACATCGCCCTGCAGGATCCCGATCTCATCCGCACCAAGGTCAACCTCATCCCCGAGTTCGTCTCCGAGATCCGGGTGGTGGATATCGTCGGACTCGATCGCCAGGCAGACGGGGGCACCCACGTCAGGTCGACCCTCGAGGTCGGTCAGGTGCGAGTGGTCAAGACCGAGTCGAAGGGCAAGGCCAACAAGCGGATGCGCATTGAACTGACGTGATCGGTGCTCGCGCAGGTCAAGGTGCGATCAACCGCACGGTCGGGAAGTAGGTGCGGTATCCCCGCGAATCACGGGTGAGAAGGTCAAGTCCTTCTACCGCAGCGTGGGCGCCGATATAGAAGTCGGGTAAGGGTGTGGTCTCCGTTCCACCCCGACGGCGGTAGTCCGCAAATGCCCGCCCTGTGAGGAACCCGGCGGCGTAGGGGAGGGGCCGGCGCTGGTAGAGATCGGGGGGAAGGGCGGTGTCCAGTCTTTCGATCGAGTCGAATGCAAGGGACACCTCGGCGTAGATGATCGGGTTGATGCAGGCGACGTTCCGATCTGCCGCGTGCGCCAGCGCCGAACTCGACCAGTCGTACCACTCCGGATCGCGGGTAGCGATGTCGATGAACACGTTGGTGTCGACGAGGATCACCGCTCACCACGAGTGAGAGCCATCAACTCGTCGGTCGTCCATTCCGATGTGGCGGCTCCGGTGAGACGCCTTACCGCCCGAGCACCGCGACCATGTTCGACGGCTGTGGACCGTACGATGCGCACGGTGTCGCCTTCGACGACAAAGTCCACTTCGGTGTCAGGCAGGAATCCGAAGCGTTCCCGCACCTCGATGGGGATCGTCACTTGGCCTTTGGATGTGATTCGCATGTGTGCTCCTGGTATGAGTATTACCAGTAAGAATCTTACCTTCCGACTCTCCAGGTGTGAACCCCGAAGGTCGGTGGGTCCATGATCGACTTCCTGCTCGGGCTGTCTCTGGCGGGGTTCGCCGTTCGAGGATGGCTGCGGGGCTTCGTCAAGGAACTGTTGGATCTGATCGGCCTCATCCTCGGCCTGGTGGTCGCTTTCCGTGTGAGCGCCCCCTTCGGGGATTTCATCTCGGACCGCTTCGACGTGACACCCGAGTGGGCGCGGATCGGGGCGGGGATCGCTCTGTTCTTTCTTGTCGGCGCCGGGCTGGCGATGGTGGCCCATTATCTCGCCAAGGTGATGCGACTCCCCGGTCTCAACCTGGCGAACCGGCTGGCCGGATCCGGTTTCGCCCTCGCCTGGGGCATCGCCCTCATCCTGGTGGTCACCTCGCTTCT
>JBBDWN010000144.1:0-1729 GCA_040902855.1 Acidimicrobiia bacterium
GTGAAAGCGCATCGGATGTCGAGCGTTGCCACCGGGGCACCATCGCAGTGGGCCTCCTGGTGCCAGTGCGAGGTCGCTCGTTGGATCGACCCAACGCGGGTGGTGACGTCGAGGGAGTCGTGAAGATTCGATGCAGCGAGATATTTGGCCGTCAACTCGACCAGGACGATCTGGCGGCCGGTTGTCGCCATGTCGAGAATGCCGAAGCCGATGTCGTCGAGCAACTCGATCCGGGCAGACTCGAAATAGGACAAATACCGGGCGTGGTTGACGTGACCCCACGGATCGAGATCGGAGAACCGGACCGTGATCGACGTGTGGTGGGCGCTCACGTTCGCCGGCCGGCGCAGAACAGGTTGTCCTCGACGTCGGCGAACACCCACCATTCGAAGCCTTCGCTGGAATACCGTTCGACGAACCTGCCACCGAGTCCGACGACTGTCTCGGAGAGACCCTCCAGATCGGAACAGGCGGAGTCCAGGTGGAACTTGTTCTTGCCGGGTGTCGGATCGGGAACTTGCTGAAAGGCGACGCTCCAACCGCCTTCGCGTTGCGGTTCCAACCATGTGAACTCGTCACTGCGGTTCCGGACGCCCGCGCCCAGGACCACAGTCCAGAACGCAACCATCGCATCCGCGTCCTTGCAGTCGATCATCACCGAAGTCACACGGGTCGTCGTCATGGCATGCCAGCCTACGCTCCGACCATGCGCGCCTGGCAACTCCACAACACCAACGGTCCCGAGTCTTACCGCCTCGACGAGGTCGACCCACCGGAGCCCGGGTTGGGCGAGGTGCGGGTGTCGTTGAAGATCGCCGCCCTCAACCACCTTGACCTCTGGGTCTCGCGAGGCATGCCCAAGCCGCATCACTTTCCGCACATCGCCGGCGGTGACGGTGCGGGCGTGATCGACGCCGTCGGTGACGGCGTGACGTCGGTGGCGGTTGGCGACGAGGTGACAATCAATCCGTCGCTGTCGTGTGGGCAGTGTGCGGCGTGCCTGGCGGGCGACATCGTGTTCTGCAGATCGTTCGGGATCCTCGGTGAACATCGGTCGGGCACACTCGCCGAGCAGGTCGTCGTTCCCGCCCGCAACGTCGTCCCCAAGCCGCAGGTCGAATGGGAGGTAGCCGGCTCGTACGGGCTGGCGTTCGGCACTGCGTACCGAATGCTGCGACGGGCCCGGCTGGCAGCGGGTGAGACGCTGCTGGTGGTCGGGATCGGTGGCGGGGTGGCAGCGGCGGCGTTCCAGATCGGCCAGGCGATGGGTGCCGACGTGATGGTGACATCCCGGTCGGAGGAGAAACGGGCGTGGGCACTGGACAACGGGGCGGTCGCCGCGGCGGACTCGGCGGGTGCGTTCTCCAAGGAGCTACCGCAGAGGGCGGATGTGGTGGTGGAGAGTGTCGGACCTGCCACCTTCGATCAGTCGATCCGAAGCACTCGCGCCGGCGGCAGGATCGCGGTGTGCGGGTCGACGTCGGGAACCAAGGTCGAACTCACCGTGCCGGTGCTGTTCTTCAAACAGCTCGAGATTCTGGGGTCGACGATGTTCACCCATGAGGAGTTTCGGCAAGTGACGGCGTTGGTCGATGCCGGCAAGGTGGAACCGCAGGTCGACCGCACTTTCGACTTCGACGACCTCCCCGACGCATTGCACCGGCTCGATGCCGGTGAGCAACTCGGCAAGGTGGCGCTGCGGTTCTGAGAGAGAGGATCGACGCCCCCC
>JBBDWN010000144.1:1829-4237 GCA_040902855.1 Acidimicrobiia bacterium
TCGGGTTGATCGTCGTATGGACCAGGTAGTAATGGTCCTTGATCTGGGCGAAGTCGATCGTGTCGCCGAAACCTGGAGTCTGGAAGAGATCGCGGGCATACGCCCACAAAGCCGGCATCTCGGTCAGCTTGTTCCGGTTGCACCGGAAATGATTGTGATACACCGAGTCGAATCGGACCAACGTCGTCCACAGCCTGATATCGGCCTCGGTGAGGGTGTCCCCGACGAGAAACCTCTGCGAAGAAAGCCTCTCCTCCAGCCAGTCGAGCCGGGCGAAAAGGGAGTCGTACGCCCCCTCGTACGACTCCTGACGTCGGGCGAACCCGGCTTTGTACACGCCGTCGTTGACGTCGCGGTATACGACTTCGTCGATCGCATCGATCTCGTCCCGCAGCCTCTCCGGATACAGGTCGGGAGCACCGTCTCGGTGGTGGGCGGTCCATTCGGTCGAGAAGTCGATCGTCATCTGGGCGAAGGCGTTGGTGACGACTTCACCGGTGGGGATATCGACGATCGCAGGCACGGTGATGCCCTTGGAGTAGGCGGGAATCCGCTTGGCGTAGGCCTCTCGCAGCTTGTGGATCCCGAGGACCGGGTCCTTCTCCCCCGGATCGAGGTCGAACTTCCAGGACGTCTCGTCGTGAGTCGGCCCGGCCATCGCCATCGAGATGACTTCTTCGAGACCCAGGAGCCTGCGGACGGTCACCGCACGGTTGGCCCACGGACAGGCACGGGCGACGGCAAGCCGGTATCGGCCGGGTTCGACCGGGTAGCCGTCCCGCCCATCGGCGGTGATCCTGGAGGCGATGTATCTGGTGTCGCGCTCGAAGGACCCATCTCCTCGGTTGGCGGTGTTGAACCGGGTGGTCACCTGCACCACGGTATCTGCGTCCGGTATTCAGCCGACATCGGGACGAATTGTCGGCGCGGTCATCCCGCCGATACACTGCCAACGCCTTCGAGGGTGTTGCCTCTCGATGGTTCGACCCGGGGGCGTGGTGAAGCCTGGAGTTCACGCCGGCCTGTCAAGCCGGAGGTCGCGGGTTCAAATCCCGTCGCTCCCGCAACAATCCACCAGGGCAGTGCGCTGCCCGGCATGGTCAGGTAGCTCAGCTGGCAGAGCGCTGGTCTGAAAAACCAGAGGTCGGCGGTTCGACCCCGCCCCTGACCACCGTTCGCAAACCCTGGGTTCAGGACCACCTATACGGTGGTTTTCGCGCACGAGAACGAGACGAATCGGCGAGCCGCTCGCATGCCCAGTCCGGTGCCGTCGGTACGATTCGCTCGTGAGCGCCCCGATGACCAGTCGCAATCGTTGGGCGCTCGTCGGGATCGTGGTGGCGGCGACCATGGTCTCCCAGGCGTTCGGTCGATTCGCATACGCCCTCGTCCTTCCCTCGGTGCAGCGAGATCTGGAGATCACCTACACCCTGGCCGGGTTTCTCGGCACCCTCAATCTTTCGGCCTACCTCCTGGCCTCGTTCGGGGTCGCGTGGCTTTCGACACGTATGGCCCCGGATCGAATCATGCGGATGGGGATCGGGATCTGTGTCGTCGGGCTGGCCGGGATGTGGTGGTCGCCGAACCTTGCCGTCGTCGTCGTTGCGATGCTCGTGACGGGGGCAGCCGGAGCGACGATCTGGATTCCGGCTCCTGCTGTGTCTTCGAGTCTCGTTCCCCCCGAGCGCAGGGCATTCGCGATCGGCACTGTCGGAACCGGAATCGGGATCGGTTTCGTGTCGGCTGGGTGGGTGGCGCGGATGGTCGGTGACGACTGGCGGGCGGTGTACCGGTTCGAGACGCTCGTCGCCATCGTCACCGCCATCGTGCTCTGGACCTTCCTACGGGTACCGGTCGAAGCCGAGACCCGCGCCCCATCCATCCGCGCTCTGGCGCTGGTCCCCAGTTGGAAGCTGATCTTCGCCACCTACGGCGCTTTCGGCCTTTCCATGTCCTTGTTCGTCAACTACTTCGTTACTCGCCTCGAAGAGGACTCCGGATTTCCGCCGGCGACGTCGGCGCTGGTCTTCGCCACCTTCGGGATCGCTTCGATCTTCGGTGGTCCGCTGTACGGGGCGGTTTCGGACCGAACGGGCCGACGTCCAGCGCTGATCGTCGGATACGGAACGATGGCGGGAGCGTCTCTGACCCTGCTCGTCGGTGCGGGGCCGTGGCCGTGGCTGGCCGCGCTCGTGTTCGGCCTGGCGTTCGCAGGAGTCCCGGCCTCGACGGCTGCCTACCTGCGGGACCATCTCTCGGCGCGAGAATTCGGCTCGGCATTCGGTGTCATCACACTGGCGTTTGGAATCGGCCAACTCCTCGGACCCCAGGTCGGCGGATATCTCGGTGACGCGCTCGGTTCGTTCGCGACCGTGTTCTATCTCGCCGCCTTCGTGGCGCTGACGGCG
>JBBDWN010000144.1:4337-14594 GCA_040902855.1 Acidimicrobiia bacterium
CTGTGGATCGGCAACGCCGCCTACATGGAGCCGGTCACCTCCTATCTCGTATTCGAACCCTCGTGGCACACGCGGCTTCCCGGACAACTGGCTTGGATCGAAGACACCCCTGAGGGCCGGGTTCTCCAGACAGGGGAGTTCGTGGCCGGGCAACCTTCCTCACCCCGCACGGTGGTGGCGATCGACGGCGTCACGTCGTTGGCGGCATGGACCGACGGTGGGATCGTCACCCAGCGATTCGACGACCAATTGGCCACTCTCGAGCTTCGGGACGAAACGGGTGTCGTTGGTGCCACCCGTGACATCGCCGCCTTCCTCGGCGCCGGGCGCGATCTGATGGCGGTCATCGAAGCAGACGGGAGTCAGGCTCTCCTCGATGAGAACCTCGAACTGGTGGCCGCCGCTCCTTGGGGAACGGACTGTCACCGGGTGGTGTGGGGTCCGAATGGTCTGACAGTGGCGGTGCTCTGCGGATTCGGGGATGCCCAACGGTTCGAGTACTGGCAAGATCCGCTCACCCAGTCCCAACCGCTCTTCACACACTCGGGCGAGGAGTACACCGACTTCGGATTCGCCTCCAACGGCCTGCCGTTCGTGGTCTGGATCGAGTCACTGCGACCCGCCAGCACGATCTTGTTCTATCAACCCGCGAACGGGGGCGAGTACATGATCACCTATCCGGGACTCGTCGAGTCGTTGGAGTCGCTCCAGGGCTGAAACGGATCAGCTGAAGGCTTGGATGCCGGTGATCGCGTTGCCCATGATCAGAGTGTGGATCTCGTTGGTGCCTTCGTAGGTGTAGACAGTCTCCAGGTTGGCCATATGGCGGAAGACCGGGTATTCGAGGGTGATCCCGTTGCCCCCGAGGATGGACCGGGCGAGGCGGGCGTTGTCGAGGGCGTTGCGGACGTTGTCCATCTTCCCGAAGCTGATCTGCTCGGGAGTGAGAGTCCCCTCGTCCTTGCGGCGGCCCAGGTGGAGGGCGACCAGCATCGCCCGGTTGGTCGACACCATGATCTCCACCAGCTTCTGCTGGGTGAGCTGGAACGAGGCGATGGGCTGGGAGAACTGTTCGCGATCCAGGGCGTAGGCGAGGGCGGAGTCGTAGACGGCGCGTGAAGCGCCGACCACGCCGAAGAGGATCCCGAAGCGCGCTTCGTTCAGACAGGAGAGCGGCCCGCGCAGCGAGGCGACGTTCGGCAGCACGTATTCGCCAGGCAGTCGCACGTCGGTGAACGCCAATTCGGCGGTGACCGACGCCCGCAGACTCGCCTTCTTCTTGATGACGTGCGCCTCGAATCCGGGTGAGTCGGTGGGCACGATAAACCCGCGCAACCCCTCGTCGGTCTTCGCCCAGACGATGGCGATGTCGGCGATCGTGCCGTTCGTGATCCACATCTTCGAACCGTTCAGGATCCAGTCCGACCCGTCCCGGCGGGCGTTGGTGCGCATCGAACTGGGATCGGATCCCGAGTCGGCCTCGGTCAACCCGAAACACCCGATCACGTCTCCCGACGCCATCTGCGGCAGCCAGGTCTCCTTCTGCTCTTCACTCCCGAACTTCCAGATCGGGAACATCGACAACGAGCCTTGCACCGACATGAACGAACGCACGCCCGAATCGCCGTACTCCAACTCGGTGCAGGCCAGCCCGTAGGCGACGTTGGAGGTACCCGCACAGCCGTAGCCTTCGAGATGCATCCCGAACAGGCCGAGCGAGGCCATCTCTTTGGCCACTTCGCGCGGGAAGACGCCTTGGTCCCACCAGTCGGCCACTTCGGGGAGGATCCGGTCGGCCACGAAGCGGCGCACCGTGTCCCGCAGCAGGATCTCCTCGTCGGACAAGAGCGAGTCGGTGGCGAGGAAGTCGTGGGGGTCGGGTCGGGTCATCGAAATGTCGGACATGGCTCCGAAGTATGCCAGCCGGGGATGGCATCGAGTCCTGGCAGCTCAGTCGAGTCGGCGACGCTCGGATTCGGCGTCGAAGAACGTGTCCGGGCTGGCCTGGTTGGACCGGATCGCCGCCCGTCCCACGAGGTGGGCACCCACCGGCGCCGTCACCATCTGCAGCAGGATGACGAGCACCAGTTTCAGTACCGAACCCGGCTCACGCAGCACCACGGCTGCGCCGATGACGACCAGCAGCAGCCCGAGCGTCGCCGGCTTGGTCGCCGAGTGCATCCGGGCGAGAACATCGTCGAACCGCTGGAGACCGATCGCTGCCACCGTGGCGAGGAAAGCCCCCAGAACCAACAGGATCGCGGCGAGAACTTCCATCAGGCGCCTCTCCGCTCGATGAACAGCGCCACCAGGCCAGTCCCCACGAATCCGAGCAGGGCAACCACGACCATCACGTTGAGATAGACCCCATCTCCCGTTCTCGCCGCCTGGACGGCCAGTCCGCTGGCGACGACGAGGAGCAGGGAGTCGAGCGCCACGATCCGATCGGCCAGCGAGCCCATGCGCAGCATCCGCACCATGCACAGCACGGCTGCGACCAGCAGGAGGCCGAGTGCCACGGTGGTGGCGGTTGTCATCATCTGGTCTCTCCTGCTCGGGTCGCGGTCACCGTCGGTTCAACCACCGGTGGGAACGCCGCCAGCGTCAATGACTCCAGGTAGAGCACCGAGGCTCGATCTTCGGTGACGCTGCGGAGGTGCAGCACGTGGATGTAGAGGGTCATCGTCTCAGGGTCGATGTCGATGGTCACCGAACCGGGGGTCAGCGACACCATGTTGGCGACCACCGTGACGATCCCCGCAACGCGACTCGTGAGAGGCACCGAGATGACAGCGGCATTGATCCGGTTGTGCGGCGTGAAGATCTCCCAGGTCAGCTTGGCGGACGCCTCGATCAGCTTCCACAAGAAATACGCGACAAGCCGGACGGCAGCCAGGGGGCGGAAACCCACCGCTGTCTCCTGCCGATGCGAAGGCACCATCCAGACGACGAGGACGGCGACGACGACCCCTCCCGCCACGTTCGCCCAGGTGACCGCCTCCCACAGCATGACCCAGACTGCTGCGAGCCAGGTGAGGGTGATGAACCGACGAGTCATGGAGTCCTCACCGCCTCGATGTAGATCGACGGATCGATGAGCCCGGCAGCCGCCGTCTCGACGAGTTCCCACAGGGGGGCGGCGGCGAAAACGAATGCGAGACTGGCCGCAACGACCAGGCCGGTCGAAAAGGACATCAGCCGGGGAAGTGCGAGACGGCTCTTCTCGAACGCATCGGCGATCGGCGGAGGCTCGTCAGGGACTCCCCAGAACACCCCGGACCAGATCTTGACCATCGAAAAGAGCGTCAGCGCGCTCACGAAGATGGCGACGGCGACAATGGGGTAGGAACCGACGGCGAGGCCCGCCTGGACGAGGGTCAGCTTGGCGATGAAACCCGAGAACGGAGGGATTCCGGCGAGGCTGAGCGCCGGCAACAGGAACAGCGCCGCGAGCATCGGACGGACGTGGAGAAGGCCACCGAGACGGCTGAGTGCCGCGGTCCCTGTTCCCTCCTCGATCAGCCCTCCCACGAGGAAAAGTGCGGTCTTCACGATGATGTGGTGCACCACGTAGAACACCGTGGCGGCCAATCCCATGACGGTGAAGAGGCCAAGACCGAAGATCATGTAGCCGATCTGGCTGATGATGTGGAAGCTGAGGATCCGCTTCACGTCGTCCTGGGCGATCGCTCCGAAGACGCCTGCCGTCATGGTCAGGCCTGCGACGACCAGCAGCAGCATCGAGGCTTCCCCGTCCGAGAACATCAACGTCTGAGTGCGAATGATGGCGTAGACACCGACCTTCGTGAGCAGGCCGGCGAAGATCGCCGTGACGGGGGATGCGGCCACCGGATAGGAGTCGGGTAGCCAGAAGAACAGGGGGAAGATGGCCGCCTTGATCCCGAACACAACGAGGAAGAACACGCCGAGTGCCATCCGCAGACCGGGATCGATCTCGGTGAGCCGCACCGCCAATTCCGCCATGTTGACGGTTCCGACCGCAGCGTACGTCAGACCGACCGCCGTGATGAACAGCGTCGAAGCGAGCAGGCTGATGACGATGTACGTCATGCCGTGCCTGACCTGCAGGCGAGAGCCGCCGAAGGTGATCAGCACGTAGCTGGCAGTCAGGGTGATCTCGAAGGCGACGAAGAGGTTGAAGAGGTCGCCGGTGAGAAAACAGGCCGACACGCCGGCCGCAAGCACCAGGTACACCGGCTGGAAGAACGCTCCGCTGACATCGGTGCGGGGACTCCCGATGGCGTACACCAGCACCACGAGGAGCATCGAAGACGAGACCACCAGCATGATCGCCGAGAACAGGTCGACGACGAGGACGATCCCGACGGTCGGCTCCCACCCCCCGAGACGCGAGACGAGAACCGTCCCGTCGGCGACGCGCAGGAGCAGCTGTACGGACACCACGATGGTGGCAAGTAGGGCGCCGAGGCCGATGCTCTGACGGAGACGCGGCCAGCGGCCCAAGACCATGGACAGGGCCCCTGCACCGAGGGGAAGGGCGATGGGGAGCACCACCGAGGCGTTCATGATCCAGCCTCCGGGTCGTCAGGGCCGTCGTCGACGACGTCGGTCTCTCTCGCCTTCTCCTGGGCAGCGGCCAGACGCGACGCCATTTCGGCGATGCGGCGATCCTCGACGTCGTCCTCCACCTCGTCGCTTTGGGACAGCGCCCAACTCCGATGCACCAGAGCCAACAGGTAGGCGCTCACCCCGAACGTGATGACGATGGCCGTGAGTGCCAGTGCCTGTGGAAGCGGATCGGCGTACGGCCCTGCTCCGTCCCCGATGATCGGCGCACGTCCGGCCCGGCCCGCCGAGAGCAGCAGGAGATTCGCACCGTGGCCGAGGACACCGAGACCGATGACGATCCGGCTGAGATTCCGCTGGAGCAGCAGGTAGGCACCTGTTCCGTAGAGGACAGCGACGGTGAGAGCGAGGACGAAGGTCACACTTCTTCCTCCTGGCCGAGGGCGGCGATCATCGCCAGCGCCACGCCCACCACCACCACGAACACTCCGATGTCGAACGGAAGCGCCGATGTCGCCTTCACGACGCCCAGCACCGGCAGTTCCACCTCGAACTTGGCACTTTCCAGAAACGCCTCGCCCCACACCCATCCGAGGATCCCGGTGAGGACGGCCACGGACAATCCGACACCGAGCAGGCCCTCGGGCCGGACCCCGATGACGGAGCGAACCCCGGCTTGGCCACCGGCGATGTAGCGCAGCACGATCGAGATCCCGGCGACGAGGCCTGCGATGAACCCGCCACCGGGTGCGTTGTGTCCCGAGAACAGGAGAAACACCGAGAAGACGAGGGCGGTTCGAACGACGAGATCGACGAGCACGTCGAGAATGAAGGACCGATTGATCATCGCGATCTGCCCAGATCTTCCGAACCCGCTGCCGGGCTCGTCGGCTCGTCCGAATCGTCGTCGGGGTGACGGGCCCCGATGAGCGCCATCGCTCCCATTGCCACGACCGCCAGAACCGTGATCTCCCCAAGCGTGTCGAACGCCCGGAAGTCGGTGAGGATCACGTTGGTGACGTTGCGCCCTCCCCCCTCGGGCAAAGCTCGGGCGAGGTACTCGTCGGCGATCGACGGACCTCGCTCGGCGGAGGCTGCCCAGAGCGAGAAGCCGCCCGCCAGAAGTCCTACCCCGACAGCGACCCCAACCCGGGCGAGCCTGCGAATCCGGGACTGGACGATCTCGAACTGGGAAGGGAGGAGGCGCAACACGAGGATGAAAAGGGCGAGGGCCAGGGTCTCGACGAGCAGTTGCGTGAGAGCCAGGTCGGGGGCGCCCTGAAGGACGAAGAGCACCGCCACCCCGTACCCCACCCCGCCGAGGAAGAGGACGGCACCCAAACGGCGCTGGGCGATGATGGTGCCGAGTGCAGCCGCCACCACGAGCGCAGCTGTGACCACCTGCACCGACGAGGAGGCGAAAGCCAGGTCGGTCGGGGCAGTCCAGAACCGGACGAGCAGGAAGCCCGGTGCGATCACGGCCACAGTGAGGATCACGCCGACGTAGACAGGCAGGGAACCGCTCTGCATCGTCGAAGTGACGCGATCGGCCAGGCGGTTGATCCCAGTGACCGTCGCGGCGTACACACTCGCGGCGTCCGGAGCACGCCGGGTCAGGTTCCGCAGCCTTCCCAGGGGTTTCCGCCACAGGATTGCGCCCGCCACCACGGCAGCGATGGACAGGGCCAGTGGCATCCCGAATCCGTGCCAGAGTGCAAGGTGGTAGCTCGCGGCGGCCGGATCGAGTGCAGCAGCGGCCCCTCCGACCAAGGCGTCGACGAGACCGGGGACGAGTCCGGCGATCACCGTCAACCCGACCAGTACGAGCGGAGGCCCGAGGAACAACGCATTCGGAGGATCCACCTCCGGCCCGACGAGTTCAGATCCATCCTCTGGCTTGATGCCGAACGCTCCCCACAAGAACTGGAGTCCATAGGCCACGGTCAACGCCGACCCGACGACCACACCCGCAGTCACGATCCACCACTGCGGTTCTCCCACGAGCGCCTCGAGGGCCGCCTCCTTGCTGACGAAACCGAGCAGAGGAGGGATTCCCGCCATCGATGCGATCGCCAGCACCGCGGCCCAGGCCGTCGCCGGCATCCTCGATCCCAGGCCGGTCAGGCGTCGGAGGTCGCGCGTGTGCGCCTGGTGATCGACGATCCCGGCGAACATGAAGAGGGCGGCCTTGAAGACTGCGTGGGCCAGGATCATCGCCATCCCGGCGAACGTGAGTTCCGGACGTCCCACGCCCACGAGGATGACGATGAACCCGAGTTGGGAGACCGTTCCCTGGGCCAGCAGCAGCTTCAGGTCGTGCTGAGCGAGCGCCCGCCAGCCTCCAACGAGCATCGTGACCACACCGACCACGACCACTGCGGGCCGCCACCACACGATGAGACCGGCGAAGACGGGGGCGAGCCGGGCGATGAGATAGATCCCGGCCTTGACCATGGTCGCGGAATGGAGAAAGGCGCTGACGGGCGTCGCGGCGCTCATCGCTCCCGGCAGCCAGAAGTGGAAAGGGAACTGGGCGGACTTCGTGAAGGCGCCCACCAGGATCAGGGCGAGGCCTGCTCCGGCGGAGGGGGTGGAAGGAGGGTCGGCCAGTATCGCCGACAGCGAATAGGACCCGGCGGCTTGGGCCAGCAGGACGATCCCCCCCAGCATCACGAGCCCGCCGGCACCCGTCACGAGCAGCGCCTGCAGCGCGCCGGCACGCGCGACCGCGCTCTCGTCGTCGAAGCCGATCAGGAGATACGACGTGATCGACGTGAGCTCCCAGAAGATGAAGAGGGCCAGGAGATTGTCGGCGGTGACGAGACCGAACATCGCACCGGCGAAAATGACGAGATAGCTGGTGAAGCGGCCCAGACCCTCGCGCTCGTCGAAGTACTTCCAGGCATACAGAAACACGAGAACCCCGATGCCGCCGATGAGGGCGACCATCAACGTGGCGAAGCCGTCGAGTCGAAAGTCGAGGTCGAGTCCGATCGCCGGTATCCAGGTCAGGGATTCGACGACGTCGACCGGACGTGAGGTCGCCGTCCGTGCCAGCCAGACGGTCGTGATCGCAGGCGCCGCCGCCCCGACCAACAGGATCCTCCGACCCATCCGGCCGCCGAACGCCGCGGCCAGACCCGCGACGGCGACGTGAGCGAGAAGAACGAGGATCACGCCATGACCGCGCTCAGTTCGATGCCGAGATGGAAAGCAGACTCGCCCATCGGGTCACAACTCGATCATATCGACGGACCGCCGAACCGATATTCGCCCTCTCCAAGGCACTGAGCGCCCGCTGGATCTGGTCGACGCTGTCGTCCATGACGAGGTCCGTCTCGCTGAACATCGACCCGACGCTGCCGTAGTCCAGTTCCGCCATCGAAGTGGTCGGGAACTCGCCCAGCCACCGACGCAACTCCCGAACCTCGGCGACGACCTGTTCCATGGGCTCCACTCCCGACAGCACCTCCACGGCCCAGTCGAGATTGGACATCGCGCTGCGCTGGTCGCATCGATATCGCACCCCCACCGACGCCGCCCCGCCGACGATCTCCTTCGGTGCAGTCATGAAAGGGACGAACCAACGGATCGGGATGTGCCACGCCGAAGTGAGGATGTGCGAGCGCATCGCCGGTGACTCGGAGTAGAGCTCGTCCAACTCGGAGCGGGCAGCCATCGCGACCCGTTCTGGGATCACCGAGCCCGTGCCGAGATTGCTGTAGGCGTTGCGGACGGCGAGCACGCCTTCCAGCATCCGCAGACGTGGGGTACGCGGGCACAGATATCGCTGGCCCTGCCACATCGCGACATGCGCATCGTCCGACATCGGCAAAGCGGTGATCGCATAGGTCAGATCACGCGGCGGCCCGAGGGAAATCGTGTCCGCTTCGGGCATCGGTTCCAGTCTGTCCGCAGGGAGGTACACCCGGAGATGCGCTGTCTTGATCACCGCGCAGAACCCTAGGAACGTTCTGGCACGACCGCACAGGCCGCGAGCCGCTTTCCTAGAGTGTCCGCCACACATCGGTTTCCGACGCCCCACACCCGGGGTGGCGATTGTCGGTCCGCCACGCATGACCTGCGACCCAGGCGTACGTACGCGAACCGACCCGAGCACGAGGAGCACAACATGGAATGGATGCGGCGGGAGATCCACCACCGCGACCTGGGCCTGTCCGATGAAGCGGCGATGCGCATGTATCGGACGATGCGACTGGCACGCAAGGTCGACGACCGGATGTTCGCACTCAACCGCCAGGGCCGCGTCCCGTTCGTTGTGGGTTCCTCTGGTCACGAAGCCGTACAGGTGGCTTCGGCGATGGCGCTCGACTCCAGCATCGACTGGGTGCTCCCGTATTACCGCGACATGGGTGTCGCCTTGGCGTGGGGGATCCCGCTGTTGGACGTCTTCCTCGCCACGTTTGCCAGGGCGGACGATCCGATGTCGGGGGGAAGACAGATTCCGAACCACTGGTCGGACGAGAAGGGACGAATCTTCACCCAGTCCTCTCCAATCGGGACCCAGTACCCGCACGCAGTCGGCATCGCTCACGGGTTGCGCCAGGCCGGCTCCGAAGGCGTCGTCGTCGTCTACGGCGGCGAGGGGTCCACCTCGGAGGGCGACTGGCACGAGGCGATGAACTGGGCCGGAGTCCACCGTCTGGGTGTCATCTTCGTGATCGAGAACAACGGATACGCCATCTCCGTGCCGACCAGCGAAGAGGTGGCGGGATCCATCGCCGACCGGGCTCGGGGATACGACATCGCCGGCCGTCTCATCGACGGCAACGACCCGCTCATGGTCTACCGGGCCATGTCCGACGCAATCGGGCGAGCTCGTGAGGGAGGCGGTCCGACGCTGATCGAGGCCGAGACGTACCGCTACTACGCCCACACCTCCGACGACGACGACCGCCTCTATCGGACCAGGGAGGAAGTCGACGAATGGCGTCGTAACGATCCCGTCGTGACGATGAAGCAGTACCTCATCGAAGAGCGCCTCCTCAGCGATGCGTCCGAACGGGCGATCGAAGAGGAACTCGATGCCGAGCTGGCCGAAGCGGTTCGCCTCGCTGAGACGCGACCGCAGTCGACCGATCCGTACTCGAACGTCTACGCCAGGGTCATCGAGCCGTCGGAGCCGAAGACCTCGGTCGAACCGGTGCCCGCCGGTGAGGAAGTCAACCTGATCACCGCCGTGAACCGGGCCCTCCACGAGGTCATGGACGCCTATCCGGACACCGTGACGTTCGGCGAGGACGTCGGCGGGGAGAAGGGCGGAGTGTTCAAGGCCACCGTCGGGCTGTCCGACCGGTTCGGCGCCGAGAGATGCTTCAACACCCCACTGGCCGAATCCTCGATCATCGGATGCGCGGTCGGCATGGCAGCGGCGGGACGGCGGCCGATCCCCGAGATCCAGTTCGCCGACTACATCCACCCGGCGTTCGATCAGATCGTGTCGGAGGCGGCCAGGGTGCACTACCGCTCCAACGGGCGCTGGACCTGTTCGATCACCATCCGCACCCCGTTCGGAGCCGGGATTCACGGTGCGCTCTACCACTCGCAGTCGATCGAAGCGTTCTACGCCCACGTCCCCGGTTTGAAGGTGGTCGTGCCGTCCACCCCCGCAGACGTCAAAGGTCTCCTCTTCGCAGCCGTCGACGATCCCGACCCGGTGCTGTTCCTCGAACCGAAGAAGCTGTACCG
>JBBDWN010000145.1:0-14376 GCA_040902855.1 Acidimicrobiia bacterium
GGGGGGACTGGCCGGGCTGTGCCCGGCCAGGGGGGCCGCCAGAGTGAGCGAACCCGAAAATCACCCGAAACCACACGCTTGTGATTCCGGCCCGGCGAGCGGGTAGCCTCCGTTCTGATGCAGACCGAGTGGTTTTCGACGGAATGGCTGGCCGATGACGTGCCGGTGGACAGCCCGCTGTTCGCCGACCTCAACCCTGTCCAACGCGAAGCGGTGGCCGCCACAGACGGTCCAGTCCTGGTCGTGGCCGGGGCGGGATCGGGCAAGACGCGGGTCCTCACCTATCGCATCGCCCACCTGATCCGCGATCTGCGGGTCCCATCCCAGTCCATCCTGGCGATCACCTTCACGAACAAGGCCGCCGACGAGATGAAGGAGCGGGTGGGACACCTGATCGGTGGGGCAGTCAGGTCGATGTGGGTGTCCACCTTCCACTCCGCCTGCGTCCGCATCCTGCGCCGGGAGGCGGCCCGCTTCGGCTACCGCTCCGGCTTCTCGATCTACGACCAGGCCGATTCGCTGCGTCTCGTCACCCAATGCGTGAAGGATCTAGATCTCGACACGAAGCGCTTCCCGCCGAAGAACATCCAGGCCGCCATCTCGAACGCCAAGAACGAACTGGTCGACTACGAGACCTTCGCCCGTTCCGAAGAGGGTTTCTATCACGAGCAGGTCGCCGACGTCTATCGCCTGTACCAGCAGCGGCTGCTGGAGGCCTCAGCGATGGATTTCGACGATCTGCTGATGGTCACCGTCGAGTTGTTCGGCGCCTTCCCCGATGTGCTCGAGCAGTACCAGCAACGGTTCCGGTACATCCACGTCGACGAGTACCAGGACACGAATCGTGCCCAGTACACCCTCGTCCGCCAGCTCGCCGCGGGCCATCGCAACCTGTGCGTCGTGGGGGATTCGGACCAGTCGATCTATCGCTGGCGTGGGGCGGACGTCCGCAACATCCTCGACTTCGAGAAGGACTACCCGGACGCCAGGGTGATCGTGCTGGAACAGAACTACCGCTCGACCGCGACGATCCTCGACGCCGCCAACGCCGTCATCGCCAACAACCCGCGTCGTCAGCCGAAGCGCCTGTGGAGCGACCGCGGGGCCGGCGATCTGATCGTTCGCTTCGAAGCCGAGGACGAGCACGACGAGGCGGGCTTCATCGCCGATCAGGTGGACGCGCTGATGGACGGGGGATTCTCGCCGTCCGACATCGCCGTCTTCTACCGCACCAATGCTCAATCGCGGGTCGTCGAGGACGTGTTCCTCCGTCGGGGGCTGCCGTATGCGGTGGTCGGCAACGTCAAGTTCTACGAGCGGCGCGAGATCCGCGACGCGATGTCGTATCTGCGGAGCATCGTGAATCCGGCCGATCAGGTGGCGGTGAAGCGTGTCATCAACTCTCCGAAGCGGGGGATCGGCGACACGACCATCGCCCACGTGGACCGTTTCGCCCAGCGTCACGGGATCACGTTCTACGAGGCGGTGGAACGTGCCGAGGAGATCGACCAGCTCAATTCGGGGGCAGTACGAAACCTCCAGGAGTTTCTGGGCGTGATGAACGTGCTCTCCGCTCGGGCGGTCGAAAGCGGGGTGGCGGGCGCTGTTCAGTCCGTGATCGAGGACACCGGGTACGCCGCCTCCCTCGAATCCGAACGTTCGATCGAGGCGCTCGGGCGTCTGGAGAACCTGCGGGAGTTGCAGTCGGTGGCGACCGAGTTCGAGTCGGTGAACGAGGGGGCGGTGATCGGTGCCGACGCTTTCGACGACCTGGACAACCTGCGCCGGCTCGAGGTGTTTTTGGAGCAGGTGTCGCTGGTGAGCGACATCGACGAGTTCGATTCCGGGGCCGGGGCGGTCACCCTCATGACGCTGCACACGGCCAAGGGTCTCGAGTTTCCCGTGGTCTTCGTCATCGGGATGGAGGACGGCATCTTTCCGCACATGCGTTCGCTGGGTGAACCGTCTGAGATGGAGGAGGAGCGTCGTCTCGCCTACGTGGGCATCACTCGCGCCCAGGATCGCCTGTATCTGACGTCGGCGTGGAACCGGACCCTGTGGGGCGCTACGAGCTACAACCCGCCCAGCCGTTTTCTCAAGGAGATCCCGGTCGACCTCACCGAAATCGCTGCCAAACGCACTCCGAAGCGGGGAACCGTCTCCGCGCCCGCCCACACTGTGAGCAGCTCTGACATCGCCGCTGGCGACCGGGTGAAGCACGACAAGTGGGGTTTCGGCACGGTCAGGGAGGTCGTCGGAAGCGGTGAGCGGGCCGAGGCCGTCGTCTCGTTCGACGACGTCGGTCGAAAACGCCTCCTCCTCGGCTGGGCCCCCCTCGCCAAAGCCTGAACCCTGGGCTGTAGGGGCCCTCTAGGGGCCCCTACAGCCCAGGGTTCAGGCTCAGCGGAGGCCGAGGAGGCGTTCCAACTCGTCGATGCGTGCCTCGATGCGGTCGATTCCCTGCGCTTCACGGATCTGGCGGTTGATCCGCTCCACTTCGCCCGACCAGAAGCCGCCACCACCGGGTCCGCCTGCGCCCACTCCTTGAGACTGGGACTTGAGGAGCATGCGCTCGGCGTTGGCTAGCTGCCGCCGCCGTTCCCGCAGCTCGACTTCGAGCTGGCCGATCATCGCTGCGACTCGATGTCTTCGAGCAGATCCAGCCACGAGCCGATGAACTTCTCCACGCCCTCGTCTTCCAACTTCTGGACGACGTCGTCGTAGTCGACGCCCACATCGGCCAACTGGCCGAGGGTCACCCTCGCCGCCGCCATTTCCGCCGGACCGAAGATGTCGGGATGGTCAGACCCGTGGTCCTGATAGGCATCGATCGTCTCCAGCGGCATCGTGTTGACAGTGTGCGGCGCCACGAGTGCATCGACGTACAGCGTGTCCGGGTATGCCGGGTTCTTCGTCGACGTCGATGCCCACAGCGGCCGCTGGATGCGAGCGCCTACCGACGCAAGCGCCTCCCAGCGCGGTCCCCGGAAGGCCTGCAGGAACTCGTCGTAGGCGGCGAGTGCATTCGCGATCGCGGCCTTCCCGCGCAGATCGAGGGCCGTCTCGCTGCCGATCGTTTCGAGCCGGGTGTCCACCTCGCTGTCGACCCGGGAAACGAAGAAGGACGCCACCGACGCCAACTTCGACACGTCGCCGCCGACCGCCTTGAACGATTCGAGCCCCGTGAGATAGGCGTCCATCACTTCCAGGTAGCGGTCCAGGGAGAAGATGAGCGTCACGTTGATCGAGATGCCCTCGCCGATGAGTGACGCGATCGCGGGGATGCCGGCTTTGGTAGCCGGGATCTTGACGAGGAGATTCGGTCGGTCGATCCGCTTCACCCATTCCCTGGCCTCGGCGACGCTCTGGTTGGTGTCATGCGCCAGTTCGGGATCTACCTCCACCGACACGTGACCATCGCGCCCTCCCGTTCGCTCCCATACCGGCGTCAGCGCGTCACAGGCTCGCTGAAGATCGGCCGTCATGAGGGCACCCACGATTTCCTTGGTGGAGGCGTCACGACCGACGAGTTCGTCGAGTTGGTCGTCGTAGTCGTCCGACCCGACGATCGCCTTGGCGAAGATCGACGGGTTGGAGGTCACACCGGTGACAGCATCGTCCGCGATGCGCCGGTCGAGCTCACCACTGTCGAGCATTCGGCGGGAAATCTGGTCGGACCAGACGGACTGGCCGGCAGCGGCAACTGCGTGAAGATTGGACATGATTCTCCTGGAACTCGTCTTGCCCCCAACCTACTCCAGTCCCGATTGGAGCATCCGGCGCCGTGGGTAACCTGACATGCCGTGCCCCGTCGCATCCTCATCGCCAAACCAGGCCTCGATGGCCATGACCGTGGTGCCAAGGTGATCGCCCGAGCGTTGCGCGACGCTGGGAACGAGGTCATCTACTCCGGCCTGCACCAAACCCCGGAGCAGATCGTCGAGACGGCACTGCAGGAGGACGTCGACGCTATTGGCCTGTCTTCCCTCTCGGGGGCGCACATGGCCCTGTTCCCTCGGGTCGTCCAACTCCTCGCCGACCGGAACGCCTCCGACATCCTCGTCTTCGGCGGTGGCGTCATCCCGGACGACGACGTCGCCGAACTCGAGTCCGCCGGTCTGGCGGCCATCTTCACCCCGGGCTCACCCCTCTCCGAGATCGCCGGATGGGTCGAGCAGAACATTCGCACACGAGGAAAGGACGCCACATGACGGCGGAGTCCGCGTCATGAAGATTCACGAATACCAGGCAAAGCAGCTCATGGCCGAGCAGGGCATCTCCGTTCCGGCGGGCACGGTGGTCACCACGGTCGACGATGCGGTGGCCGCCGTGCGCCCACTTGTCGAGGAGTCAGGCAACCCGGTTGTCGTGGTCAAATCACAGATCCATGCCGGGGGCCGCGGCAAAGGCCGTTTCAAGGAGCACCCCGAGGTCGGCGGCGTGAACGTCGTCCTCGACGGGATCGAGGGGGGGATCGAAGCCACCGAGTCGAAGGTCCGCGAACTGGCAGCGCTGATGCTGGGCTCGACGCTCGTCACGATCCAGACGGGCGACGAAGGCAAGAAGGTCAACCGCCTGTACATCGAACAGGGCATCGACATCGACCGGGAGCTGTATCTGTCGATCCTGCTCGACCGTTCGATCGGCCGGAACATCGTCATGGCGTCGACGGAAGGCGGCATGGAGATCGAGAAGGTCGCCGAGGAGACCCCCGAGAAGATCCTGCGCGAGGTGATCGACCCGTCAATCGGACTCGCCGGGTTTCAGGCGGCCCGGCTGGCGATCGGTCTGGCTCTGGACGGCGACGCCGCCAAGAACTTCGTCCGTTTCGTCACCGCCCTGTCGAAAGCGGCGGAAAGCTGGGACACGGACCTGATCGAGATCAACCCGCTGGTCGTCACCAAGGACGGGGCGGTGATTGCCCTCGACGGGAAGATGGCGTTCGACGACAACGCCCTCTTTCGCCATCCGGACGTCGAGTCGATGCGGGACGAGTCCGAGGAGGACGCCGCCGAGCTCGAGGCCAAGAAGTCCGGCCTTTCGTATATCACTCTCGACGGGACGATCGGCTGTCTCGTCAATGGCGCCGGACTCGCAATGGCGACGATGGACACGATCAAGCACGTGGGAGGCGAGCCCGCCAACTTCTTGGACGTGGGGGGCGGTGCCGACGCCGAGCAGGTGGCGACGGCGTTTCGCATCATCACCGCCGATCCGAACGTGAGAGGCATTTTCGTGAACATCTTCGGGGGAATCATGCGCTGCGACACGATCGCCACCGGGATCGTCGAAGCGGTGAAGGAAGTGGGCCTCGAAGTGCCGCTGGTCGTCCGGCTCGAAGGCACCAACGTCGAACTCGGCAAGGAGATCATCCGCAATTCCGAGGTCGACGTGATCGCGGCGGATGACATGAAGGACGGAGCGGCGAAGATCGTGGAGCTGGCGCGATGAGTGTGCTGATCGACACGAACACGAAGGTTCTTGTCCAGGGTCTCGGCAAGACCGGACGTTTCCACACAGACAAGGCAATCGCGTATGGCACCCGGATGGTCGGCGCCGTGCATCCGACCCGGGCAGGTTCGACGGAGTCGTTCACCGGCGAGACAGATCACAGCGGGGTCGAGGGCCGTTCGGACACCTATTCCGTGGAGGTCCCGGTCTTTGCGACGGTCCGCGATGCGGTAAAGGCGACCGGTGCGAATGCGAGCGTCGTGTACGTGCCGCCACCGTTCGCCGCCGACGCGATCATGGAAGCGGCGGAGTCGGGTATCGAGCTGGTCATCTGCATCACCGAAGGCATCCCGGTGGCCGACATGATCCGGGCAAAGCGCTACCTGGAGTCGAAACACACCCGGCTGGTCGGTCCGAACTGTCCGGGTGTGATCACCCCGAAAGAGTGCAAGATCGGGATCATGCCCGGCTACATCCACCAGCCCGGACGAGTTGGCGTGGTGTCCCGCTCAGGCACGCTCACCTATGAGGCTGTCCATCAGCTCACCCAGTTGGGCCTCGGTCAGACGACTGCGGTTGGAATCGGCGGCGACCCTGTGAACGGGACGAACTTCGTCGATGTTCTGCGGCTCTTCAACGACGACCCGGCGACCGAGGGTGTGATCATGATCGGCGAGATCGGTGGCACCGCCGAGGAGGAGGCCGCCGAGTTCGTGAAGTCCGAGATGAGAAAGCCGGTCGCCGGTTTCATCGCCGGGACATCCGCTCCCCCGGGCAAGCGAATGGGTCATGCGGGGGCCATCGTGTCGGGTGGGAAGGGCACTGCGGCGGCGAAGATCGAAGCGATGCAGGCTGCAGGGATCGTGGTGGCCTCCACTCCGACCGACATGGGTACGGCGATGCTTGAGGCCCTCAACGCCTGAACTGGTGCGCGAAAACCACCGTATAGGTGGTGCTGAACCCTGGGTACGCGGTTTGGGTTAGAAGCGGGCTTTGTCGGCGAGGGCGTAGCCGACGACGGCCTTGTCTGCCCGGCTGACGGAGCGGAGGCCCTCGAGGAGTTCGTCGATGCGACCCGCAGGGACCGCGCACGTCATCTCGTCGTCGCTCATCCCGATACGCGCCCGCGACAGCGCACATCCCATCGAGGCGGCCACGACGTTGCGGTCGGCCGCCCGCGGGATGATCTGGCACTGCGGCTTGCCCGAGAACTCGACGGCGATGGCGTCGGCGATCTCCATCATCTGCTTGGGCGAGATCCTCAACAGCACCACATCAGGGTCGGCGTCTGCTTCGGCCAGGGGGCCGTAGGTGATGGCGGCGGGTGTGCGTTCCAGGGCCGCCACCCCCGCGAACGCCTCCATCGTCACCCATCCCACCTCGAGCAGCGTGCCGACATCGGTCTTGTCGAGGATCCCTTCGGCCCCGACCATCCCGTGGGTGAAGCGGCCCACCGAGCAGTTGCCGTGATCTTCCGGCGCGGTCGTGAACGTTGCCTCGTGAGCGCTCGCCCAGAACACGCAGGATGCCGGCACTCGTCCCGATCGCCCGTCTTCGGTGGGTTCGGTCATCGGGGCGGCGAACCAGTCGACTCCGGTCGGTGTTTCGTCATGGAGGGTGATGGCCACAGGTGCGTGGACGAGCCCCAGCAGGTCGACGAGTTCTGTGTGCGCAGCAGCGTTGTCGGTCATGGGTCGACCTTAGGGGATCAGATGACCTTGTCGGTCCGGCCCGCCAGCGAGCGGAGCAGTTCGGTCTGACCCGTGTGATAGGTGTCGTGGAAGTAGTAGAAACGGACCCGCTCTCCCACCGTCTTGAAGCGTTCGTGGTCGAACGGGGCGTCGAAATCGGCGAGCGGCACCGCGGCGCCGATCCGAGTCTGCGTCTCGTCGAGCGCTTCCAACAGGTCGTCCAGGCTGCGGATGTCAGGGCCGTCGCCTGTGACCGGGTCCGACTCGTTGGTGTAACGCTGGAAGGTGGCCTCGTCCAGCACACCTTCGGCTCCCATCGCATGCAGGATCTTGTCGCGGTGGACGACGAGGTGGCCGACCGTCCAGTTCAGACAGTTGCCACCGCCGGGCGGTTGGATCAGCGAGTCCTCGGTCGTCAGACCCTCACACTGGGAGTGGACGATTCGCCGGTTTCGTTCGAAGTCTTTGATGATGTCGTCGCTGGTGAGCATGGATCCTCCTCGAGTACCCACTCAACCACGCCGGGGACTCACGCGTGGGTCACACGTTGTGTGAAGAGCCCGTCGGGGATGGGTGCGCCGACCCGCATCAGTGCGACGTGCCAGGAGGGTGAGGACCCGAGCGCCCACCGCAGGAGGCCGAGCGTCGCCGACCCGGCCCGTGATCCGACGGCGGATGTGTCCAGGTCGAGGATGTCCCGGATGCGCTCGGGGATGATTGACACTGCGGCGGCCGAAAGCAGCTTGTATCCCGCCTTCTGTCCTGCGGTGAGAGGCGGGTCGGTGAGGAATTCGACCGCGTGCTGCATCCCGGGCGAGACACCGAGAGCGGGGTGATCCGCCACCCACGCCCGGAGTTCTCTGGCGGTTTCGGGCACCGGGTCGGCGTCGAGCATCCGGCCGATGACCGCCTGCTCTGCCACGAAGCGGTCGGCATCCGCTGGCGGCAGCGGACGTGGTCCGAACGCTTCGTAGGCGGCGAGGAACGAGTCGGTGAGGACGTTGTGCACCCAGGCGGCGTGCCCAGGGTTCGCGGCCGAGTAGCGCTGCCCGCGGTGCGATCGACCTGCCACACCCTTGTGCGCGCCTCGCACCATCGCCACCGCTGCGGAGACCTCCGGCATCGCCCCGTATGTCGTGGCGGTCACATACGCCGAAGTACGTGAGAGGCGGCCGAGCGGATCCTCCCGATATCGAGAGTGTTCTTCGACCCCGGCGACCACCTCGGGATGGGCCGCCTGGATCAACAGCGCCCTGATGCCGCCGGCGAAGGCGGCCACGTCTCCGATGATCTGCCATGACGCCGCACCTGGTCCGAACAGTCCAGGGTCGCCCCGATGGGCGAGGGTGTTGGCGAGCGGATAGTCGGCATGCCCGAACGGCGACGTCGCCGATCGGATCACCCGCTGCCGGATCAGCTCGGGGAAGTCGCGCAAACCCATGTCGGGATTGTCGCCGAAGCGGTTGGCAACGGGTATTCGTGCCGTCAGTCAGATGACACGAGATCGAGGATGTCCTCTGCGTAGGCGTCGAGCTTGGCGGGTCCGACCCCTTTGATCATCGACAGCTCCAGCTCGTTTCGAGGTCGGGCGACGGCGATCGCTTCGAGCGTGGCATCCGAGAAGACGACGTAGGCGGGGACCGACTTGCGGGTGGCGGTCTCGAGCCGCCACTGTTTGAGCCTGCCGAAGAGGTCGGCGTCCATCGGCCCGCTGGAGTCGACCGCCGGCATCATCGGCCCGGTTCCTGCGGGCGTGGTGATGGTGTCGCCCCATCGCACCTGGAGTTGTCCTGGGCCGGGGGAGAGCTCGACGGTCGTCCCGTCGTCGTCGACTTCGACGACCGTGCCGGCGAACCCTCCCGAGATGCGAACCACCATGCCCACCTCGACGACCATCCCTGTCTGCGGTCGGGCCGTCGCTCGAACAGGCACCACTCCGCGTTCTGGTGCCTCACCACGCAGTTCCCGCAGGAACGGGGACGGCCGTCCCGTGGGGGAGAGGACGGTGGTCGACTCCGAGGCGCGGGTGATGGCCACGTGCAGCACCCTTCGTTCTTCTTCGACGTCGTCCGAGAGTGCGTGCGGTATCAGTCCGCGCTCGGCACCGAACACGATGATGTGCGGCCATTCGAGACCCTTCACCCGGTGAATGGTGGTGAGATGCACCCCCGCCTCGGTGCGGGGCGCTCGGAGGACCTTTCCCAGCCACTCTTCGAAGCCGTCGAGTTGCGGCCGGATGGTGGCGGCGCGTCGAACCGCCACCAGGTCGTCGGCCTGAGCGGAGCGGTCGGCCCGGTTGCGCCCCGAGTCCAGTGCGCTCGCCGCCCGAGACATGCCGATCCGGTCGATGAGGACGTCGAGGAGTTCGGCGGCGTCGTTGCGTTCCGCCGCTCGGCTGGCGATGCGGATGTCGGCCGTGAACTCGTCCCATGCGGTGCCCTGCCGGCCGTCGAGTTGGCGTCCCGCCCGGATCACGTCGTCGAGGGAGAGGTGGCCGCCTCGGCCCAACAGCTCCCATGACACCCGGTTGAGCCGGCGGTGGGGGCGGCGGATGGCCTCGGACACGTCCCGTTTCGACATCCGCTCTGGTGCCCGGGCGATTCGGATCCAGGCCAGGATCGCCCGCAGCACCGTCCGATCGAGCAGTGACGTCCCCAGAGGTGACCAGAACGGCACCCCCACTTCGGCGAGAGCGGCATGAACCGGCAACAGCGCCGAGTTCACCCGTGACAGGACTGCGATGTCGCCGGGTTCGGCTCCCTCCTCCAAGAGGGCGGTGACGATGGCGGCGGCTTCCAGCCCGAGCCTGGTGTCGGAGGCCTCGATCATGCGGAAGCCGGATCCGTCCGGCTCCCGTGACGGCCTGATCTCTTTGTCGATCCGCCGCACGTTGTTTCGCAGCAGGTTGGTCGCCGACGTGACCACTTCTGGCGGGCAGCGGTAGTTGACGTCGAGTTGGTAGGCGGACGCGCCGGGAAAGAGGCGGTCGTAGCCGATCAGGTACTCGGGATCCGCCCCGGCGTACCCGTAGATCGTCTGGTCGTCGTCACCCACCCCGAAGACGTCGAGACCGGGCGATGCCAGCAGTCGGATCAGCAGGACGTACGCCGGTGTGAGGTCCTGGAACTCGTCGACGAGGAGGTGGGTGCATTGCCGCTGCCATCTGGCCCGCAGATCCGGCTCAGCCAGGAGCGCGCTGATGGCTCCGAAGATCTGTTCGTCGTGGTCTGCCGCATTCTGGCGTTCGAGTCGGTCCCGGTAGAGCTTGTAGATGCGGCCGAAGTCGTCTGCGTCGTCACGATCGGCCTCGACCTCGTTAGGCGACCGCAGCCCTATTCGGACCTCGCCGAGCGCTTCGATGTACGGGCCGATCGTGTCGGTGTTCACCTGACGGCGCCCTTGGACCAATTGGTCGAGGGCAGATCGGACCTGGGACTCGTCGACGAGCGTGATGCCCGGCCGAGCCTCGCGCAGGATCGTCCACCCGAGAGAGTGGAACGTGCGGATCTGCAGGTCGGGTCGTTCTATCCGGTCTCGCATCTCGGCCGCCGCCCGGTTGTTGTAGGCGAGGGCGGTGACCAGTTGTGGTTCGTACCCGCGCCGGTCGGTCAGTTCCAGCAGCCGGGCGATCAGCGTGCGGGTCTTGCCGGATCCGGCAGGTGCGATGACCCGCGCCGGTCCTGAACCGTGGTCAACGGCTTCGAGCTGAGACGGCGAGAGCGACGCCTGACTGGACTCCACGGCAGGTGTGACAGTCAGCAAACCGGCGGACACCGTCTCGGCGTGGATGGACGGCAACGTCAGCGGCCCACGGGGACCGGCGTCGATCCACACATCCCGTCCGTCGGCGAGCCGTACATCGGCGACGTCGGACAGTTCGCATCCGAGGCGTTCCGCCTTTTTCGCCCACCACCAGATCGGCTCTCCTGCTCGTCCATCCCAGGTGTTCGCCCAGACGAGAAAATGCAGCCGCTCGGTCAGCAGCGTGAATCCGGCGCCAAGTTCCCATGGAGGCGTCTCGACCGTCTCGGCACGTCTCAGCGCGTTGTTGTCGGCGGCGAGCACCACGACATGTGGCGTACGCGAGGCCCACAGCCGGTGCAGGCGGTCCACCGTCTCGGCCAGCCTGCGTTGGTCGGCGATGAGGGCGTTGTCGACTTCGGTGACCGGCGCATCTGCGAACTCGGCCGGAACATCAGCTCCTGCGAGCACCAGGCCGCGGCCAAGTTCGGTTGGTCCGGGAAATGACATCGCTGGTGACCGTATCGCGCCTGGCTGACGAATCCTCAGTCGGCGAGGATGGCGTCGGCCAGCCGGTCGTACTCGTCGATGGTGTTGTACATCTGGGCGGAGATCCGCAGAACCTGCGAGCTCGGGTCGGGCCACGGCGACACGGGAACGATGATCCCCTTGCTTCGGAGACGCCCGGCCAGCCCAGGCCGGGCATCGCGCATCCGAAACGCCGCCATCGACCCCGTCATCCCGTCGGGCGCCGAAGCCGGGGTCGACAAACGGGAGGAAAGGAGATCTCGCGCCTGCAGCGTCAACGCCCGGTTGGCGGCCATGACACCAGGCCAGCCGTCCGGATGCAGGCCGGCCATCGTCTCCAGCGCCGACGGAACGCTGAGCCAAGCAGACGGATCGAAGGTCCCCGTCCAGTCGAACAGGCGGTGAAACAGGGACCGGTCGCCGTCTGGCGTGTTCCATCCGTGCGAGATGACGGTTGGCCGGATCGTCTGGCGATGGCGTTCTGCCACCGCCAGGAAGCCGGCGCCCTTGGGCGCGCACACCCACTTGTGCAGATTCCCCGTGTAGTACGAGGCGCCGAGAGTGCCGAGGTCGAGGGGGAGCATTCCGGGAGCGTGCGCTCCGTCCACCAGCACCGGCACGTCAGGTTCCAGCTCGGCGACGATCCGCTCCACATCGAGGACGAGTGCGGTGGGAGAGGTGACGTGGTCGACCACCGCGAGTCGGGTGTGGGCAGTGACCCGCGATAGCACCGATTCGACCGCCTGATCGGGGGAGGAATCGGGGAATCGGACGGGCGCGATCGTCACCGTCGCGCCGGCTCGGGTGGCAGCAACGTCGATCGTGTTCCGACAGGCGTTGTAGGTGTGGTCGGTGGTGAGGATCTCGTCGCCAGGGCCCATGTCGATGCTGCCAACCACAGAGGCCACGCCTGAGGTGGCGTTTGTGACGAACGCGAGACTCGCGGGGTCGACGGAGACGAAAGAGGCGAGCACGGTCCGCACCTCGTCGAGTCGATCGAGATATCGCTCGTCGACGAAGCCGGTGGGGTTCGATTCAAACTCGTCGCGAATCCGTCGCTGGACGTCGAGCACCGCCCGTGGCGTCGCCCCGAACGACCCGTGGTTGAGGTGGAGGATGTCGGGAGCGAGAGCCCAATGTCGGCGCATTCCTGCACGGTAGAAGGCCAGGCTGAGACTTCTAGACTCGCCCCCGACCACAGGGAGCGGAACCATCCGGATTGCGGTGCTGGTGTCCGGATCGGGCACGAATCTCCAAGCGCTCATCGATCAGGCGGGCGACGCCGCCGGCTATGAGATCGCGGTCGTTATCTCGGATCGTCCCGGGGTGCGCGCCCTCACCCGGGCGCAGGCTGCAGATATCCCGGTCTCCGTCGTGGAATGGAACGCCGATCGACGCAGCTTCACCCATGCAGTGTGCGAGTCGGCCACCGACGGCGGTGCCGAGGCTCTCGTACTCGCCGGGTTCATGCGGATTCTCGGCCCAGAGGCGCTGTCGCGTTTTCCTCACCGGATCCTCAACATCCATCCGTCGCTTCTCCCGGCCTTCCCAGGGAACACGCCCGTCGCCGACACGCTCGACCACGGCGTGCGTGTGACCGGCGTCACCGTGCACTTCATCGACGAACGGGTCGACCATGGCCCGATCGTGTCGCAGGAGGCTGTCACCGTTGCCCCTGACGACACCGAGTTCACCCTGCATCAGCGCCTCCACGAGGTAGAGCATCGCCTCTATCCCGAGGCCGTGTCCGCCCTCGCCCAGGGTCGGCTGACAGTGGTGGGCAGACGGGTGGTGTGGTCATGAGCGTCGTCTCGGTGACTCGGGCCCTCGTCTCGGTGTCTGACAAGGAGGGCTTGATCCCGTTCGTGAGCCGATTGGTGGCGGCGGGCGTCGAAGTCGTCTCGTCGGGCGGCACTGCCCGCGCCCTCGAAGAAGCGGGTTTGCCGGTCGTGTCCGTCGAGGAGGTGACCGGATCCCCGGAGATGCTCGGTGGCCGGGTGAAGACCCTGCACCCGTCGATTCATGGCGGCATCCTCGCCGATGTCGGACAAGCCGACCACGTCGCCGATCTCGACGCCCACGGGATCCGGCCGTTTCAACTGGTCGTCTCGAACCTGTATCCGTTCCGCCAGACGCTGGCGAGTCCTGGCGTAAGCCGGGCCGAGATCATCGAACAGATCGACATCGGCGGTCCGGCCATGGTGCGTGCCGCTGCCAAGAATCACACCTGGGTGGGGATTGTCACCTCGCCGTCGCAGTACGAGGAGGTGGCCGCCGCAGTCGAAGGCGGTGGCCTGGACGAGGCGCTGCGGGAACGGCTCGCCCGCGAGGCCTTCTTCCACACCGCGTCCTACGACGCTGCCATCGTCAACTGGCTCGAAGACGGGGGCGACCTGCCGGAGCACAGGGTGCTTGTCCTCGAACGAGCCGAGGTGTTGCGCTACGGCGAAAATCCGCATCAGCGGGGTGCCCGCTATCGGGAAGCGCATACGGCATCGTGGTGGGACGGGGTCACCCAGCTCCAGGGTCTACCGCTCAGTTATCTGAACCTCTTCGACGCCTCGGCAGCCTGGGAGATGGCCCACGACCTCGCCTCGCCCGGAACGCACGCCGTGGTCATCGTCAAACACGCCAACCCGTGCGGGGCGGCGGTGGGCGGCGATCAAGCGGCGACCTATCAGCGGGCATTCGAGTGCGACTCACGCTCGGCGTTTGGCGGGATCGTGGCGTTCTCGGCACGGGTGAGTCTGGACACTGCCGCCCGGATGGCCGAAGCCGCCCAGGCCGACGTGGTGATCGCTCCCGGCTACGAGCCGGGCGTCATCGAACAGTTGGCGGCCAAGAGGAAGAACACGCGGGTACTCGAGGCGCCACCGCCGATGGGGGGAGTCCTCCATCACAGGCAGATCGACGGCGGATGGCTCGTCCAAGACGACTACCGCTTCACGACGGACGACTGGCAGGT
>JBBDWN010000146.1:0-14333 GCA_040902855.1 Acidimicrobiia bacterium
TGCTGGGCTCGCAGCATCGAGGATTCGGCGAGGGCATGCCACGCCGCCACGCTGTCGCGGAACTCGCGCCAGGGGCCGAGCAGATCGTTGAACCGCGGATTCTCCGCTGCCAGACCGTCGAGAACGGCCTCTGTCTCGGTCTTGAACGCCGACATGACCGCTTCGGGGAACTCGCGCACTTCGGCGAATTCCAAGATCGTCGGCATCGCCTGGGAGTTGAGGACGTCGTAGGTCGCCATCATTCCCAGGTTGGCCGACTTGGCTGCGAATTCGACGGCGATCTTGTACTCCTCCGGCAGTTCGTTCCACGCACTCAACGGGAACTGCACCTCGAGGGTGGAACCCGGCTCCCACCACCCTGGGTGGTAGTAGAACAGGGTGCTTCCCAATTGGTCAAGGCCGAGGATGAGGTCGTCGGTCGGTCCCACGAACTCAGCGGCGTCGATGGCGCCGGTCTCGATCGAGGTCAGGATCTCGCCGCCGGCGACGGTGATCTGCTCGCCACCGAGGCGATTGAGGACTTGGCCGGCGATGCCGGGGATCCGCATCTTCAGACCTTGGATGTCAGCGACGGTGTTGATCTCCTTGGTGAACCAGCCACCCATCTGGGTGCCGGTGTTGCCTGCGGGGAACTGGATCACGCCGAACTCGTCTGCGTAGAACTCCTGGAGCGCCTCGAGTCCGCCACCTGCATACAGCCAGGCATCCTGCTGGCGTTGGGTCAGACCGAACGGGAGGCCTGTTCCGAACTGGGTCGCGGTGTTCAGGCCGATGTAGTAGTAGGAGGCGGTGTGGCCGGACTGAACGCCGCCGTCGCGCACGGTAGGAAGCACCTCGAGCCCCCCGACGATCTCGCCTGCTGCCCTTGGCGTGATCCGGAACTTGCCGCCGGTGAGGCGGGACAGTTCCGATGCGAAGGTCTGAGCGCCGCCGAACAGTGTGGGAAGGGCCAGCGGCCACGATGTGGCCATGTCCCAATCGATCTCGGGCGCATCGGTCTGGGAGAGGTCGACGGTGGTGTCGGTGCCTGCTGCCGCGGTCGTTGTGGTCCCGCCGTCGCCTGCTCCTGTCGTGGCCGTCGTGTCGTCGTCGGAAGGTGAGCACGCCGCCAGGAAGGCTGACGATGCCGCGAATCCGGCGATGCCGACGCCGGCCTTCCCGAGGAACTTTCTCCTCGTCAATCCCGGAGAGGCGACTTCGCCCTCCACTACTTCTTCTCGTTCATCGGTCATCGTGTTTCCTCCTGTGTTGGATGCTTCCTGCGTGTGCGGTACCTAATCGCCGAGGGTGAAGAAATCGAACGAAAACTCAACGATGCCAGGGAAGAACCCGAGTATGACCAAGGCGACTCCTTGCAACACCATGAACGGTAGGGCTCCCTTGTGGATGTCTGACGTTTTCACTTCCGGTGGTGCCACCGACTGTAGATAGAACAAACTGAACCCGACGGGCGGAGAGATGAATGCCATGTTGAGGTTGACGGCCATCAACACGGTGAACCAGATCTTTTCAGTGAGGGTGAATCCCAACAGATCCATCGCCGGGACGAAGATCGGCACGACGATGAAGGTGATTTCGAGGAATTCGAGATTGATGCCGAGCAGGAACACGGCGATCATCGACACGATCACGAATCCTGTCTTCCCGCCGCCAATCCCCGCCAGCCACCGGGCGGTGGCATCCGATCCGCCGAGGATCAGGAACATGTAGGCGAAGAACGTCGACGCGAACAGCAGCGTCATGACGAGAATCGAAATGTTGGCGGTCGAACGGCCCGCTTCTTTCAGTGTCTTCCACGTGAGCCTCCACCGGGGGGTTATGTGTGTGGCGCCTTGTGCCACCAGTAACTTGTCGGTGTAGTAGGCGCCGACGGCCAGCAGCAACGCCCCGAAGACGCCGACGGCCCCCGACTCCGAAGGCGTGGCGATGCCGAGGAAGATCGAGACCAGCACCGCCACGATCAGCAACAGCACCGGAATCACCGAAAACAGGACTTCCAGCGCCAGCACACCACCGCTGAGCGAACGCTCCGCCTTCGACATGGCGGGCCCCGTGCCCGGCTTCAGGTTGGAGATGGCCAGGGCGTAGATCATGTAGAGACCCGAAAGCATCAGGCCCGGTATCAGCGCGCCCGCGAACAGACCGAGGATCCCTACACCCATCTGCTGGGCGAGGAGAATGAGCACCAACGAAGGAGGCAACATCTGGGCCAAGGTCCCTGATGCAGTGATCGCCCCTGTGGCCAGCTTGTGGTCGTAGCCGAGCCGGATCATCGTCGGCAGCGACAGCAACCCCATCACGATCACTGTTGCCGCCACCACTCCGGTGGCGGCGGCAAGCAGCGTACCCACGAAGATCACGGCGACTGCGACCCCGCCTTTCAGCGGTCCCATCAGCATTCCGATGGCATTGAGGAGTCGTTCCGCCATCCCCGATCTCTCCAAGATCGCTCCCATCAAGACGAAGAAAGGGACAGCGAGCAGGTTGGGATCCGACAGCGCCCCGAACCAACGGGCGGGGAGGACGTTCAGTCGTGTGGGGTCGAAGACGTCGAGCAGGTCGCCGACGAACGAGAAGGCCAGTGCGCTGGCTGCAAAGGAGTACGCCACGTTGTATCCGATGAGGATCATGCCGATGAACAGCACGAACATCAGGATGGAGAGAACAACGCCGAGTTCCATCGGCTACTCCACCCTTGTCGGTGCATCGTGCTCGGCCAGGTCCCCCAACTCGGGGCGATCGATGAGCACCATGAACGACTTGATGGTCTGGGCGATGATCTGGCTGGCGAAAAGTACGAAGCCGATCAGCATGAGGAGCTTGATCGGTCCACGGGGGAGGCCTCCGGCGTCACTCGATCTTTCCCAGACTTCCCACACTCGCCAGGTGGGCCAGGTGCCGTCGAACCGCCGACCGAGCGCCTGTGCTGAATACGGCCAGATGATGGTGAGAGACATCCACAGGAAAGGGAGGAAGAAGAGGACATGGCCGATGACATCGATCAACGCTTTGGTCTTGTCAGAGAAGTTGGTCCACCAGAAGTCGATGCGCGGGTTGACGTCCTCACGCACCGCGTAGTTGAACCCGAGGAGGAACAGGGTTCCGAACATCATCCACTGCAGGTCGAAGACCTCGCCGACGATGATGCCTCGCTGAGTGAACCGGGCCAGATACCGAGTGGTGACGTTGAACAAACCCAGGAAGAAGATGATCCAGGCCAATGCCATGGCTATTGATCCCGTGACCGTGGTGACTCGTTCGATGCCGAGCCGAGTGACATGAAGGGCTCCGACGATTCCCGTGGGCCATTCGACCGATTCAGGAGCCTTGTGGTGGGCGGCACCGAGGCGACCGAGCAGCTCTTCGGCCGTCTCGGTGACGTCGTCGCGGGGCCGATCCGTCATCGAACGGTCCTTGAGCTGGGTCGCACAGCCGTCATGCGGTGGCAACGTAGCATCGGCGCGTGTCGATAGCCCGCAATCCGGTGAGTTTCGTCGGCCGAGACCGCGTCGCAACTGTCCGGGTCGCAGCCTTGATCATGGCGGTCTTCCTGGCGGGTTGCGGCGAGTTGGAGCCCGCCGGTCGGTCGGTCGTCGTCCAGTATTCCGGCTGCGGTGACGCCTTCGGAGGGGCCGCATCGGGTGTCCTCGTCGGGCCCGAGCGAGTTGTCACGGTGGCCCACGCCATGGCGCAGGCGGACGCAATCTTCGTGAGTTGGAACGCGGTCGACCATGAGGCCCATGTCATTGGATACGACCCTCGAACAGACCTGTCGTTGCTCGACGTGCCCGGCTTGATCGCCGATCCCGTGGCTTTCGCCGAAGCCCAGGTCTCTTCGCCCGTGGCGATCGTCGGCGGCCTGGCCTCCGGGGACGTCAACGCGACCGTCGCCGACGTGGTGACGATCCGAATCGAAGAAGTGCTGGGAACCAAGAAGGTGAGCCGCCAAGGGCTGGAACTGCGGGCGCCCGCTGTAGTGGGGGACAGCGGCGCAGGCGTCTACGACGAACGCGGCCGGCTCGTCGGCGTCGTCTTCGCCGTCAACGACGACGGAACTGCGGTTGCCTGGGCGACGTCCGCCCGCGAGGTGCAGGCGCTCGTGGATGCGAACCCAGAGGATTGGGAATGTGATCCCCGGCGCTCCCGCCTGGTTGCGAATCAGGACTGAGCGATGCGCTGGATCGCCTGCTCCGAGCTCTTCGGAACGGTGTAGACCGCTTCTCCCACCTGCCAGTCGGTGGCGAGCACGGTGCCTCCCACCACCTCGATCTGTGTCGACGCCGGAAGCCATTCGATCAAACCAGTGGCGTACTGGCGGATGCGGCTGGCTTTCAGCAGGAGCAGACCTCGGGTTGTGCGGGCCAGCACCCGGTAGTCGGTGGTGGCGTTGACGGCGATAGCACCGGCGGCGAACGCCAGCGCGACCCGTGTGGAGAGTTCTGTGAATCCCGCCCACTCGGAGGTGAGGAACACTGCCAGCGCGGCGATGATGGCATACGGCACCATCCAGCGGTGGCGAGTCCACATGAATGCGGCCTCCTGCAGTTCGGTGCCTTCGTCGAGGAAGCGGGCGACCGACCGGAACAGGATGGCGCGCCGCACACTCAGACCGGATCCACGCGATTGCGGTGGTCCTCGCCGCGCCATCTCGGCTCCGGTGCGGTGCGGACCATCGAGGTGATCCAGCGGCGGGTGTCGGCCGGGTCGATGACGGCGTCGATCTCGAAGTGGGTCGCCATGTTCAAGGCCGTCCCCTTCTCGTATTCGCGAGCGACCAGTTCGTGATATCTCGCCTCACGCTCTTCGGAGTCGTCGATGGATTCGAGTTCTCGTCGGTATCCGTGGCGTACCGCTCCTTCGAGGTTCATCATCCCGAACTCTCCAGTCGGCCATGACACGGTGAATGCGGTGGACTTGAATGCGCCGGCGGCCATCGCCTGGGCACCGAGACCGTACCCCTTGCGGAGGACGACGGTGCCCACCGGCATACCGGCGTTGGCCCCGGTGACCATGAGCCGTCCGGCGTGACGAAGGAGCGCCTGGCGTTCGGATTCCGGTCCGACCATGAATCCGGGTGTGTCGGCGAGGATCACGACCGGAATGTCGTACGCGTCGCACAACGTGAGGAAGCGGGCGGCTTTCGTCGCTCCGACGGCATCGATCGCGCCGCCCATGTGCGAGCCGACGTTGGCGACGATCCCGATCGGATGGCCCTCGACGCGGGCGAGCGCGGTCAGCATTCCCGGCCCCCACTCGGCGCGCAGTTCGAGGACCGAATCTGTGTCGGAGAGGATCCGGACGACCTCGCGGACGTCGTAGACATGAGTCCGGTTCTCGGGAACGATCTGACGCAGCGCGTCCTGGTCGGCGCACTCCCAGTCTCGAAGCGGACCCTGGAAATAGGACAGGTACGTCTTGGCGAGACGGGTGGCGTCGGCTTCGTCCCGTGCCCGAATGTCGACGACGCCGGACGCGATCTGATCCTCGATAGGCCCGATCTCGTTCGGAGAGTACGTCCCGAGCCCGCCACCTTCGATCATCGCCGGTCCACCCGCCCCCAGGTTCGAGTCGTTGGTGGCGATGATCACGTCTGCGCAGGCGGCGAACACGGCGTTGCCTGCGAAGCAGTATCCGGCGACCACTGCGACCGTGGGTGCTCGGCCGCTCATCTGACCCATCATCCGGAAGGTCGGAACCTCGAGACCGGCGATGACGGGGAGGTCGACGTCACCCGGTCTGCCCCCGCCTCCCTCGGCGTAGAGCACCAGCGGCAGGCGGTCGTCGATCGCTCGGCGGAGGAGACGGTCGGTCTTGGCGTGACCTCGAAACCCTTGCGTGCCGGCGAGGATCGTGTCGTCGTAGATGACGACCGCGGTGGTGGCAAGCGTCGCGTCGAAGAGATTGCCGTTCACGGTGCCGATGCCGGTGATGACCCCGTCGGTGGAAGTGCGCTCGATCAGATCCTCTGTCGAGTGGCGGGTTTCCTGGGCGGCGATCGCGAGGGCCCCGAACTCGACGAACGAACCTGGGTCGACCAGGTCCGCCAGGTTGGTGCGAGCTGTGCGACGTCCACGAGTCGTGCGGCGCTCCACTGCGGCTGGGCGGCGGTCGTCTTCGAGCCGGGCGTGGCGGTCGAGGACGGCGTCGAGATCGGCTCGGATCGCAGGTTCGGCCTCGGTCGGCGGGGGAGCGGGGTCGACGACGCCTGGCGTGAGGTAGGCGAGCAGGTCGCCGGTTCCCACGACGTCTCCGACTCCGACGGCGATCGCGTCCACGGTCCCGTCGGCGGGTGCAGTGACAGGGTGTTCCATCTTCATCGCCTCGAGAACCACCAGTGCCGTGCCGCTCGCGACAGCCTCCCCGACGGTGACGGGAATGGCGATGACGGTTCCGACGAGCGGCGAAGTGACATCCATCCCGCCATTGAACCAGGGCCCGGCGAACCCAGGGTTCACGGGGCCCCTGGAGGGCCCCTACAGCCCAGGGTTCGGGAACGCCGCTGAACCGCGGGCTCGCGGGGCCCCTGGAGGGCCCGACCAACCCTGGGTTCACGGGGCCCTTTTTCAGATGTCGAGTTGGCGGGCGGCGAGGTCGCGCATGATTTCTTCGGAGCCGCCGCCGATGGCGTTGACGCGGACTTCCCGGTAGATGCGCTCGACGGGATTGCCGCGCAGGTACGACGCCCCGCCCAGGATCTGGGCGGCTTCGCGGGCGCACGACTCCATCGTGAGGCTGGCCTGCACCTTGCACTCGGCGAGTTCGGCCGCAGGCGTTTCCCCCTGGTTCACGCGCCACGCCAGTTGCTCCAACCATGCGGTGGTGGCATTGATTTGTCTGTCCATCTCGACCAGCTTGTGGCGTATCACCTGGTGGTCGGCGAGCCGGGCCCCGAAGGTCCTTCGCTCCCGCGCCCATGCCAGCGCTTCGGTGAAACAGACGCGGGCACCCATGGCCATGCCGGCGATCATGAAAAGCCGTTCGGAGTTGAAGTTCTCCATGATCAGCCGGAACCCGCCGTTCTCGTCGCCGAGCAGGTAGCGGGCCGGCACCCGGCAGTCGTCGAAGTAGAGCGTGGCGGTGTCCGAAGCCCACCAGCCCATCTTCTTGAGAGGGGTGCGGGAGAAGCCGGGAAGGTCGGTTGGGACGACGAGGAGGGAGACGCCACCCGGACCGGGCCCGCCGGTGCGCACCGCGGTCGTGACGTAGTCGGCCCGCATCCCGGAAGTGATGAAAGTCTTGGACCCGTTGACGACGTAGTGGTCGCCGTCCCTGACCGCCGTGGTGGTGAGGTTGGCGACGTCCGACCCACCGCTCGGCTCGGTGATGCCGAGCGCGCAGATGGCTTCACCCGACAGCATCGCCGGGAGGATCTCGGCTTTCACGTTCTCCGATCCGCCGCGCTGGATGGGCGGCGCTCCGATGTAGTTCGAGAACAGCGACGCCGGAACGCCGCCGGCGCCACACCGAGCCAGTTCTTCGGAGAGGATCACGAAAGCGAGCGCGTCGTGGCTCCCCATTCCGCCGTATTCGGAGTCGAAGCCGATCCCGAAGAGCCCGATCGTTCCTGCCTTGCGGTACAGGTCGCGGGGAAAGGTCTCGGCTTCGTCCCATTCGTCGACGTACGGGGTGATCTCCTTGGAGACGAATTCGGCGACGACCTTGCGGAAGAGGTCGTGATCGTCGTTGTAGACGAGGGATTTCGACATCACACCCCCAGGCCGCGGCCGATGATTTCTTTCATGATCTCGGTGGTTCCCCCGTAGATCGTCTGGACCCTGCCATCCATCCAGGCTTTCGCAATCGGATATTCACGCATGTACCCGTATCCGCCGTGCATCTGCACGGCCCGGTCGACGAGACGCACCTGCATCTCGGTGCACCACCACTTTGCCTCTGCGGCGTCTTCTGCGGTCAGGGCGCCGTCGTTGAGAGCCTCGATCTGGCGATCCACGAACGTCCAACCGAGGTCGAGTTCGGTGCGCATCTCCGCGAGGACGAACCGGTTGTGTTGGAAGCGCCCGATCGGCCTTCCGAACGCCTGCCGCTCTTTGGCGTAGGCGAGTGTCCACCCGAAGGCGGCTTCGGCGGCGGCCATCGCTCCGACGGCGATCGACAGCCGCTCCTGGGGGAGCTTGTCGACGAGTTGGAAGAAGCCTGTCCCTGGGGCGCCGAGGAGGTTGGCGGCGGGTACTCGGACGTCGGTGAAGAACAGCTCGCTCGTGTCTTGGGCATGCATCCCGACCTTGTCGAGATTCCGCCCGCGGCTGAACCCAGGCGAGCCGGATTCGACCACGATCAGCGACAGCCCGGCGTGGGTCTGCTCGCGGTCGGTCTTGGCGGCGACGACGACGAGATCGGCGTTCTGGCCGTTCGAGATGAACGTCTTCTGGCCGTTGACGACGTAGCTGTCGCCATCGAGGATCGCGCTGGTCCTGATGGATGCGAGGTCGGATCCGGTGCCCGGCTCGGTCATCGCCAGTGCAGTGACGAGTTCGCCGGAGGCGATCCCTGGGAGCCAGCGCGACTTCTGTTCGTCGCTGGCCGTGAGGAAGTAGGGGATGATGATGTCGGTCTGGAGGCTGATCGCCGCCCCCGCCGGACCGACGCCGAGGCGGGCGTACTCCTCGGCCATCACGGCGTTGTAGCGGAAGTCGCGGACGCCACCGCCGCCGTGTTCGACCCCGATGCTCATGCCGATGAACCCATGAGCGCCTGCGGCGAGGAACAATGACCGGTCGACCGCGCCGTTCGACTCCCACTTCTCGTAGTGGGGAACGACCTCGGTCTCGACGAACTGGCGGAATGAGCGTCGGAACAGTTCGTGGTCCTCGTCGTACAGCGTGCGTCGCACCCTTCACCCCGTCGTTGACAAACAGAACGGCCTGTCTGTAAGTTAGGTGGCCATGCCTCGCCCCGTCAACACGACGACCGTCGAGCGTCGCACCCAGGAGGAACGCTCGGCCAGTACTCGGCAGGCCGTGTTGGATGCCACCATCGCCTGTCTGATCGATCACGGATATCGGGACACGACGACGACCGCGATCCAGGAGCGGGCAGGGGTATCGCGCGGGGCGCTCACCCATCAATACCCTTCCAAGAACGATCTCCTGGCGGCGGCTATCGTCCATCTCGCCGAGGTCAGAGCAGACGAGATGCTGGCCGCAGCCCAGCGGATGCCGCATGACTCGGATCCCCTCGAGGCAGGGCTGCGGGTGCTGTGGGCGACCTTCAAGACCGACCTCTTCCAGGCGGCGATCGAGCTGTGGGTCGCATCCCGTACCGATCACGATCTTCATGCAATCCTCATCGACGCCGAACGCGAGATCGCCCGTCAGTACCACCGGGCCGGCGCAGACATGTTCGGAGCCCTGGTTACTCGCCCGGGTTTCGTACCGGGCATGGAGTCGGTGGTGATCCACATGCGCGGGGCCGCTCTCACCGGGATTCTGCGCCGAGCGGACAAGGACCCCGAGACGATCATCGAGTGCATGGCGATCATGCGGTCTGCATTGGACGGAAGCGAGTCGTGAAGCCGCTGACGGGTGTCCGGATCGTCGAGATGGCCGGCTTGGGGCCCGTCCCGTTCGCGGCGATGTGGTTCGCCGACATGGGCGCCGATGTCGTTCGCATCGACCGGAAGAGCGGAGGAACAGAGCTGGCCGGAGTCGAACCGGCGTTCATCCGTCGGGGGCGTCGATCGATCGAACTCGACCTCAAGCATCCTGGCGGAGCGGAAGCAGCATCCGACCTGATCGCCTCGGCCGATGCCGTCCTCGAAGGTTTCCGGCCAGGGGTGATGGAGCGGCTGGGTCTTGGCCCGGGACCGTGCAGGCAGCGCAACCCGAACCTCGTGTACGGCCGTATGACCGGGTGGGGTCAGACAGGGCCTTGGGCGTCGACTGCGGGACACGACATCGACTATCTCGCCCTCAGCGGCATGCTCCACGCCATCGGCCCCGCCGATCGACCAGTGCCGCCGCTGAACCTCGTGGCTGACTACGGGGGCGGGGCGATGATGCTCATCGCCGGAGTCCTCGCCGGGTTGATGGCAGCCCGCATGGGACGGGGCGGGTGCGTCGTCGATGCGGCGATGGTCGAAGGGGCGGCCTACCTCGGTTCGACGCCGTATGCCCTGATGGGGGAGGGTTGGTGGCAGGCGAAACGGGAGTCGAACCTCCTCGACGGTGGTGCACCGTATTACCGGACGTACGAGACTGCCGATGGCGAGCACATGGCCGTCGGTGCGATCGAACCGCAGTTCTACGCCGCCTTGCTCGCCGGTCTCGGTCTGGCGGCCGAGGATCTTCCGCCTCAGAACTCGGTGGCGGAATGGCCGCGCCTGCACAAACGATTCGCCTCCGCATTCCTCACCAAGACGCGGGAAGAGTGGTCGGCGATCTTCGACGGGAAAGATGCCTGCGTGGCGCCGGTGCTCTCGATGGCAGAAGCGCCGCTTCATCCGCACAATGTCGCCCGCAATGCGTTCGTCCAACATCGCGGGGTCGGTCATCCCAGCCCTGCGCCGCGTTTCGGCGACGACGAACCCGATCCGTTGCCATTCGTCTCGTCCGGTGAACACAGCGACGAGGTCCTCACCGACTTGGGCTACTCGTCCGAGCGGATCGCTCGATTGCGGGTCGAGGGGGCAGTCGGTTGAAGTTGTCGGCGTCATTGCCGTACGGCGTCGACGCCCGGGCGTGCGTCGAGATCTCCGCTCCGGTTGACCGATAGGGGGCAGTTTCGACCCCCTATGGTGAAACTCCGGGACGAAGATGTGTCCGACCTGGCGTCTACTCTGAAATGACTCGGAACGTTGGGAATCGTGGACACTCACATCACCGAACTCGCACATGAGCTGAGGACTCCGCTGACCGGCGTCCTTGCTGCGATCGACCTGGTGACCGACGCGCCCGTGCCGCTCGACGAGGCCGAGATCGCCGAGCTTCTGGCCGTCGCCCGATCGGAGGCCAACCAGCTGAGATCGATCATCGAAGGCGTGGTGCAAAGGACACGACTGGACGCAGGCACCATCGAGGTCAAGCGTCGACCCACGGCTGCGGTGTCCTTGGTCGAGAAGGCGCTCGCCCGATTCCCCGGCGTTTCGGATCGAACGGCCGTCATCGGGGACCCATCGCTGGCCGTGAACACTGACTCGTCACTCGCAGAGCAGATCCTCACGAATCTCGTCCAGAACGTGGCCCGGTACGCACCCTCAGGACCAGTCTCGGTGTTGCTGGAGCGATCCGGCGATCACCTCCGCATCACGGTGCGCGACAGCGGTCCCGGGCTCCCGGGGGGCGAGGTTCCGTCTTCACAAGGTCTCGGCGTAGGACTTTCCACCAGTCGCCGCCTGGCAGAGACGTTGGGTGGTTCGCTCGATCCGGTGCCGTCGTCGACCGGTGCCTCGTTCCGGCTTTCGCTACCCGCTTCGGATGAGGGAGTCGAGCCGACCACGATCCTCAATTCGGCCACGCCACCGCCGCGCGCCCGACTTCTGCAGGAGGTGGCCGATCTTCTCGTCGGCACGTCGCTCGATCGGATACTGACGGGTGTGGGTCGGCTCGGTCGGGAGATGTTGGGCGCCTCGACCGTCCGAGTCTTCGAAGTACGGGACCGGAGCCTCGTCTGGCTCACCGCAGACGGGGGTGAACACCTCTTCGGGTTGGATGCCGTCGTCGGGACGGTGCTGGATCTCGACAACGGCGCGGTGACGAGGATCGCTGACCGACCGTCGTGGATCGAAGATCTGCGCGAGACTTCCGTGTCTGCGGTCACGATGCGCTCGGTCGACGGGTTGGAGGGCCTGCTCGTGGTCGGATGGCGCGCGGGAGAGGAGCCGGGGTTCGCGGAGAGCGTGTTGCCGGCCCTGGCTGCCCTGGCGCTCGTCGGGATCGATCGGCGCTCTCTGGGGGCCGAACTCGACTTCGAGCGTCGGGTGCGGGCCGAGGTGATGGACTCGCTTCCGATCGCCATCTCGGTTTTCGCCGGCGATCCGCCGCGTTTGATCGACTCGAACCGGGCCGAACGGGAGATGTTGGGCCTTGCCGCCGACGGTGACCGACCCGGGGATCTCGACGAGAGCCAGCGGGTGTTCGAGGTCAGATTCGAGGATGGAACTCCACTCGACCTGGACAACGCGCCGGTCGTCGAGACGATCCGAACCGGGCAGTCCTCCGGGCCTTTCTACCTCCGGTTGAGACGCGTTGACGGATCCGAGATCGTCGCCCGAACTCATTGCGCCGCCATTCGGGACTCGAAAGGCGCCGTGATCGGGGCAGTGGTCACCGCCGAGCCGATCGGCTCCTAGCGCACTCGCCGCCGCGTGTCGTGGGGTGAGGGAGCACCGGGTACCTTTTGCATGTGCTACCCGACGTCCTCCGCCTCGAACCGATCCTCGTGGAGCGCCCGTGGGGCGGTCGGCGCCTCGAGCGCTTTGGACGTTCATTGCCTGAGGTGGCGCTCATCGGGGAGAGTTGGGAGATCGCCGACCTCGCCATCGGCGGCGAGCCGTCCGAGGCGTTGTGCACTCCTGTGGTCGACGGCCCGCTCCGGGGCGCGAGCCTCGCCGAACTGATCGACCGTTACGGGTCTGAACTGATGGGGAGTGCCACGCCGACGACTGACGGCCGTTTTCCGATCCTCGTCAAGCTGCTCGATGCCCGCCAGCACTTGTCGGTCCAGGTGCACCCTCCGGACGGTGTGGCTCGGTCCGATCCTTCGATCCGCTCGAAGAATGAGTCCTGGTACCTCCTCGATGCCGAGCCCGGATCGAACCTCTGGTTCGACATCTTGGCTGACGTCACCCATGACGATTTCGCGCAGGCGCTCGGCGGGAGGGGCGTCGTCGACCTCCTCGGCAGGTTGCCCGCTGAAGTGGGAGCGTTCCACCACATCCCTGCGGGCCGGGTTCATGCCCTCGGGGCAGGGGTGCTCGTCCTGGAGGTCCAGACCCCTTCGGACACGACGTTCCGGATCTACGACTGGAGCGAGGAGTATGAGCGCCCGGACCGGGAGCTTCACGGTCCGGTGGCGCTCGAGTCGATCGTGAGGGGCGATCCGGCCGCGGTGTCGCTTGCGGCGACGAGCACACCAGGGGAACGGGCCCTCGTGTCGACTCCTGAGTATTGGATGAAGGAGCATCGGACGCGAACGGGCCGGTTCTCTTTGGACCCCGATGCCGAGTTACGTGTCGTCACTGTCGCCCGAGGTCAAGTGATTCTCGGCGGTGAGACCGTGGAGACCGGCGCGTCGCGCATTCTGCCCGCTTCGTCGAAGCTGCTCGGGCCACTGGCGTGTTCACCCGATGCGGTGGTCATCGAAACGGGGATCGTGTGATGTCTCACCGATTGTTGGCCGAGAAGTGCATCGGGTCGTCGAGGGTCGACCAGCGGCCTCCCCAGAACCACCCGATGTCATCGAAGGCGCCAACTGCCACGCTGCCCTCGACAATCATCCCGGGCCGAGCCACCGAGCGGTCTGCGTAATACGAAGCCAACTCCGGCAGCACCAGGTCACCTTTCACGTAGGGGTTGTGGAACGGGTTGATGTCGACTGCCAAGCCGTAGGCGTGCATCGACCACGACGTCGATCCGACCACCGGCCGGCAGACGAAGGCCGTCGTGACGTTGCCGTCGCCGGTGGGAGGCAGGTCGAGCTCGTCCGCCCGGATGACCCGCATCTGCTCGATCGGGAATCGGGCGTCGTGCAGGCGTGAGAACACTTCGACGATCGATCTGGCGTGATCGGCGTGGACGATCAGCTCGCCGGTGTGGTGGTCGCCGTCGAACCCCCAATGCGAGACGGTGAGGTAGCGAAGCTCGTCGAGTGAGACAGGACACCCGGTGCTCCAGGTCGACCGGGCAACCACGTCGGCAGGAACCGGCCCGATCGTCGAAACGAACGGATCGCTCGGCGGCGGCGGAAGCAGGTCTAGGGTCGAGAATGTACGGTCGACGAGCTCCTCAGGTGTCGGACTGACCTCGCCGAAGCCGTCGGGACGAAGCGAGAGTGGGCGCGTGCCCAGCCACCCGGGCGGAGCATGCGGGTTCGGCCCGGTCGTCGTCGTGGTGGTCGTCTTGGGGTTCGTCGGCGTGGTCGTCGTGGGACTCGTTGTCGCTGACGACGTCGTGACCGATGTCGTCGAGGTCGACGAAGGGGGCGGGGCAGTTGTCGAAGTCACCGTTTGGGTGGACTGACACCCGGGGATCCAGATCGCGAAAACAGCAAGGACGACGCGAAGGCGCACAGCGCGAGGGTATCGGGGGCTGGTGGCAACGGCGTTGGACGAATCAGTCCTTCATCTCCTCGTCGTCCCGACCGAAAATGACGACAAC
>JBBDWN010000147.1:0-14290 GCA_040902855.1 Acidimicrobiia bacterium
TCGCTCGCGCATCGTGGAACGCGTCGATCCCTCCATGCGAACCCGCTCCGGACGTCTTCCTCTGACGAAGTGTCTTAGCCGAGCCCGCCGGCGATGAGGGCGGACTCGGGGAGCCGTCGCAGCCTTTGCATCGCGGCGATGCCCACGAGGGGGCCGAGGGCGAGGATGCTGAACGCCCATCGCCAGCCGATCGCTGTCTCGAGGAACGGGATGACCCAGATCGTGATCACCGTGATGGAGAATCCGATGGCGAGTTGCATCGTGAGAGCCGTTCCGACATAGGACTGATCTCCGACTTCGGTGACGATCGCCGAGAACTGGGCCGAATCGGCGACCACCGTGAGTCCCCACACCAATCCGACAGAGACCAGCAGCCAGGTCGGGCCACCGAAGAGAAATCCGATGCCCACCGAGCATGTCCCTGAGAGGCCCAGTAACAGGGTCGTCGTCTTGGATCGTCCCCATCGGTCGCTCAGGATGCCGCCCAGGTAGGAGCCCGGGAAGCCGGCTGCAATGACCGCGAACGTGATGAATGCCGCGGTGGGGAGGGCGGCCTCGTCGACGACTGCGAGATGATCCGAGGTGAAGACGGTGAACCAGGCATACATCGCATAGAGCTCCCACATGTGGCCGAAATAGCCGATGGAGGCGAGCCGGACTCCGCGGTTGCGAAAGATCTGGGAGATCTGGCGGGGGTCGAACGACGCGGTCGGGAACGGGTACGGCCCGTCACCGACGGTGAGCGCGGCGAGACCCCCGACGAGGCTGAACATTGTGGTCGTGATGATCACGCTCTCCCAGTGGACGCCTCCCAAGGCGTTGACCAAATGGGGGAGGGCGCTGCCGAGAATCAGGGACCCGACCAGAACCCCGAGCGCCATACCCCGCTCTTCTCGGAACCACGTCGAGATCTGTTTGAAGGCGGGTGGGTACACGCCCGCCAGGAAGAACCCGGTCAGAAAACGCAGCGTGATTCCGCCCCCAGCCGTGTCCATCGCCAGAAGCGCGAGGTTGGCGAGCCCTGCCCCGATGCCACCTGCTGCGATGATGAGGCGCGGGGCGAGGATGTCCGAGAGGTTTAGTGCCGCTGAGGCGAGAGCGCCGGCTACGAAGCCGAGTTGGACTGCAATGGTCAACCATGCCTTGGACGTCGCGTCCAGGTCCCAAACGGGCTCGAGTTGCGGGATCACTGCAGATGCCGAGAACCAGGTCGACATGCCAAGGATGAGCGCAATCGACAGCAGCACCAGGGAGGTGCGTGCGCTGGCAGATCGGCTGGTCAATGGATTCCGATGGTGAGGCTGCGGGCAGGGTAGGTGTTCGGTGTTCGGCGTTTCTACCTAACAAATGTTAGGTAGGATGGCTGGCATGGCCATCGCACAACACGAATCGGGGAGAGATCGGATCACCGATGTTGCGGCCGAACTGTTCCTGCGCAACGGCTACTCCCAGACTTCCCTCCGCGACATCGCCGCAGGCGCCGGCATCAAGGCCGGGTCGATCTACTACCACTTCGAGTCGAAGGAGGCTCTGCTCGCCGACATCCTCCAACGCGGGATCACCGTCATGGAGGTCGCCTTCGACCGGGCTGCGGCCGAGACCGACGGCGCCGACGGCGCATCCCGCATCCGCGCCCACATTCGGGGCCACCTGTCGGCCCTCTTCGAACACGGTCCGTACACCACCAATCACGTCTCCGCATTCCACATCGCTCCGCCGAGCGTCAAGGAGGCGGTCATCCCTGATCGCGATCGCTACGAGCAGATGTGGGTGGGCCTGTTCGACGAACTCCAGAAGAATGGTGAGATGCGTCGCGTCGCCGAGCCGGGCCTCACCCGGCTCGCCTTGTTCGGAGCGATGAACTTCGCGGTCCAATGGTTCGATCCGACCAGAGGGAACCTCGACGAGTTGGTCGATGCGATCACAGGTCAGTTCTGGACGGGGGTGGCAGCATGAGGGTCCTGCCTTCTGAAATCGACACCGGGTCTGCCCGGTTCGCCGAGAACCGAGACGCCTACGAGAAGCTGGTTGCGACCCTCCGTGAACGGATGCAGCGGGCGATCGACGGCGGCCCGGGACGGGACCGGAGCATCGAGCGTCATCTCGCCCGCGGCAAGGTGATGGTCAGAGACCGGATGGACATGGTGATCGACGACGGCACGCCCTTCCTCGAGCTGTCGACCCTCTCGGGATACGGCCAATACGACGATGAGGTGCCGGGTGCGGGGATCGTTACCGGGATCGGACTGGTGCACGGCGTTCCGTACGTGTTCATCGCCAACGACGCGACCGTCAAAGGCGGCTCGCTCGTTCCGGTCGCGATCAAGAAACACGTCCGCGCCCAGGACATCGCCGAACAGAACGACCTCGGAGTCATCTACCTGGTCGACTCGGGCGGCGCCTTCCTTCCGCTGCAGGACGAGATCTTCCCCGACAAGGATCACTTTGGCGGAAGCTTCTACCGCCAGGCCCGGCTCAGCGCCCGCGGATTGCCCCAACTGTCGGTGGTCCTTGGCGGCTGCACCGCCGGGGGTGCATACGTCCCCGCCTTGTCGGACGAAGTCATCATGGTGGAAGGCATTGGGCGGATTTTCCTCGGCGGTCCGCCGATCGTGAAGGCGGCCCTCGGCGAGATCATCGAACCGGACGACCTCGGCGGTGCCGCCCTCCACACCCACGTCTCCGGTGTGAGCGATTACATGGCCGATACCGAACAAGAGGCGTACGGCCGACTGCGCGAGATTTGTGAGACCACCGCACAACGGCGAATCGACCATCCCCAGGGATGGATGGACTGGGCCGAACCGGAGCCGCCGCTGTACGACCCCTCCGAGATCTACGGGATCATCTCCGCCGACGACCGGATCCCCTTCGACGCAACCGACGTCATCGCCCGGCTCGTCGACGGATCTCGGTTCGCCCCGTTCAAACCGGAATGGGGCGAGTCGATCGTGACCGGTTTCGCCCGGATCTGGGGCCACCTCGTCGGCATTGTCGCCAACAACGGGATCATCTTCTCCGAGTCGGCGCTCAAGGCGACCCACTTCATCGAATTGTGTGAGCAGCGGCGCATCCCCCTGCTATTCCTGCAGAACACCTCCGGCTACATGGTCGGTCGCGACTCGGAAGCGGCCGGGATCGCCAAGCACGGGGCGAAGATGGTCAGCGCCGTCGCCAACGCCACCGTGCCCATGTACACGGTGCTCATGGGAGGCTCCTACGGGGCAGGCAACTACGGGATGTGCGGACGCGGGTTCAACCCTCGCTTCCTATTCGCCTGGCCGAACTCGCGGATCGCCACGATGTCGGCCCAGACCGCTCAGACGGTGCTCGTCGACATTCGACTCGGCGGGATGAAAGGTGAGGAGACGACGCCGGAGCATGTCGAGGCGTTGCGGCGGGAGGTCGCCGAGCAGTACGAGACACAGTCCGACCCCTACTACGCGACGTCTCGACTCTGGGATGACGGGCTCATCGATCCGGTCCACACCCGTGACGTCCTCGGGCTGTGCCTCGGTCTGGCCGCACGCCAGGACGAACCTGCCCTCGGTCCCGGCATCGTCTACCGGATGTGACCATGAGAATCCTCATCGCAAACCGGGGTGAGATCGCCCGCAGGATCATCCGGACCGCCCACCGCATGGGCCACGAAACCGTGGCCGTCTTCTCCGAACCGGACGAACAGATGCCGTTCGTCCGCGATGCGGGCCGATCCGTTCCGCTCGGATCTGTCTCACTCGCCACGACCTATCTGTCCGTCGACCGTCTCCTCGCCGCAGCCGAGGAGACGAGCTCAGACGCCGTCCACCCCGGCTACGGGTTCCTGTCCGAGAACGCGGGCTTCGCACGGGCGGTACTGGATGCCGGGCTGGTGTGGATCGGTCCGAAGCCCGATGCAATCAGTGCGATGGGCTCGAAGATCGAAGCACGCCGCATCGCCGCCGAAGCAGGTGTCCCTGTGATCCCCGGCTTCGACGAGACCCAGGACGACGAACTGCTCCAGGCGGCGGCTGACCGAATCGGATATCCGGTACTCGTGAAGGCATCCGCCGGTGGCGGCGGAAAAGGGATCCGCATCGTCCACCGGCCGGAGGACTTCACCGAGCGGCTGGCAGCGGCGAGAGAGGAGGCTCTGCGATCCTTTGGCGACGACAGGGTGATCGTCGAGCGCTACATCACCCGACCGCGTCACGTCGAAGTTCAGGTTGTCGCCGACCAACACGGCAACGTCTCCCACCTGGGAACGCGCGAGTGCTCGGTCCAACGCCGCTATCAGAAACTGCTCGAGGAAGCGCCCGCACCGAACCTGTCCACCGACTCGCGAACCGGGATGCAGGATTCAGCGGTCACCCTCGCCCGCCAGATCGGTTACGACTCGGTTGGCACGGTCGAGTTCGTCGTGGACGACGAGACGGGTGACTTCTTCTTCCTCGAGATGAACACGCGGCTCCAGGTCGAACACCCTGTCACCGAGTACGTGACAGGGTTCGACCTGGTGGAACTCCAGCTCCGGGCCGCCGCCGGGGAAGTGGTGGCACCGGACGACGTTCAGATGTCCGGTCATGCTTTCGAAGCCCGTATCAACGCCGAGGACGCCTGGGCAGATTTTGCTCCGCAGATCGGGTCGGTCACCGATCTCGTGGTCCCCGAGGGCGTTCGCTGGGACAGCGGGGTGGTTGTCGGCAGCGAGGTCAGCTCCCATTACGACCCGATGATCGCCAAGTTGATCGTCGGCGGCCCTGACCGGGAGACCGCAAGACGACTCCTGGCAGGAGCACTCGACGAACTCGTCATCGGCGGTCTGCGAACGAACACCGGTTTCCACCGGTGGCTGGTGGACCAACCGGCGATCGTGGACGGTCGTGTCACGACCCGCTTCCTCGACGAGACCGAGCTTCCCACGCCTCCGGAAGAGTCCGAGGCGGCTACTCGCGCCGCTGTCCTGTGGACAAATGTGGCCGACCGTCGTTCCAGCCATGAGGTCTGGCACGGTCTCGGAGGGTTCCGTCTGACCCCGGCCGTCGCAACGCGGGTGGTTCACCTCGCCGGCCGTGACACCCATGACGTCCGCATCGACTCGCTCGACTCCGAACGTCCCTCATCCGGTGTCGTCGACGTCGAAGGGCGTCGAGTGGTCGCGCTCGTCGACGGACACAGTTTCACGTTTGCGGTCCTCACACCGACAGAACGGTGGGCGCCCGCTGCGGAGAAGGGCCATGGTGCGGCGGATTCCGTCCGAGCTCCTTTCCCCGGCGTCGTTGCCGAGGTGCGCATCGAGGCCGGCGAGACGGTCGAACCGGGCCAGACCCTGGCCGTCATCGAAGCGATGAAGATGCTCCACCCGCTCACCGCGCATGGAAGCGGCACCGTGGCCGAAGTGCGCGTCGCGCCCGGTGACACCGTGGCATCCGAACAGATCCTGATCACCTTCCTGACACAGAACGGAGAATCCGAATGACACATCGCAACGCCTTCATGACCGACGAGTTGCAGGCGATCTACGACCAGACCGTCGAGTTCGTCCGTAAAGAGGTCCTCCCGCATGGCGAAACCTGGGAGGCGGCGGGCAAGGTGCCGCGCGAGGTATTGCTGCACATGGGTGAGCTCGGAATGCTCGGCTTGCGGGTGCCCGAAAAATGGGGCGGTCTCGGTCTCGGTCCACTTGCCTCGGCAACTTTCAGCGAGGCGCTCGGCGCGTCGACGTTCGCCGGATTCGACGTCACCGTGCTCGTCCACACCGACATGGCCGGACCGCATCTCCTCAACTCGGGAAGCGACGAACAGCTCGAGCGGTGGATGCCGGGAGTGCTGTCGGGTGAGACGATCCTCTCGATCGGCGTGAGCGAGCCGGACGCCGGTTCGGATGTCGCCTCGATACGCACCAAGGCGAGGAAGGACGGAGCCGGGTGGAGGATCAACGGAACCAAAACGTTCATCACCAACTCCGTGTACGGGGATCTCACGATCGTGGCCGCCCGCACGGACGCAGACAGCAAGTACGGGATCTCGATGTTCCTCGTCCCGAAGGAAACCGAAGGGTTCTCTGTCTCCAAGAAGCTCGAGAAGCACGGCTGGCTGTGCTCGGACACCGGCGAGCTGCTGCTCGATGATGTCTGGGTTCCCGACGACCAGCTCCTGGGCACGCCGCACCGCGGGTTCTACGAGACGATGCGCAACTTCCAGAACGAGCGGATGGTGCTCGTCGGGATGGGCGTCGGGGCCGCCCAGGTGGCGATCGACATGACCCTCGCCTACACCCAGGATCGCAAGGCCTTCGGAGCCACCCTGTTCGACCTCGGCGCCATACGTCAACGGATGGCGATGAACCAGGCGAAGGTCGATGCGGTGCGCGCCTCGATGTACCACGCCGCCTGGCTGGGTGAGCAGGGGATCGACAACGTCAAAGAGATGTCCGGGGTCAAAGCCTTCGGCGCAGAGGCGATCAACCAGGTCATGTACGACTGCGTGCAGTTTCACGGCGGAATGGGCTACATGCGCGAGTCGGCGATCGAGCGCATGAGCCGCGATGCGCGCATCCTTCCCATCGGCGGCGGCGCCACCGAGGTGATGCTGGAGGAAGTCGCCAAACGCCAGATGGTGATGTGACATCATCGTGGCCATGCGCCTCCGCAGTCTGCTGTTCGCCCCCGCCGTCAGGCCCGACCTTCTCGCCAAGCTCCCGCGAGCCGGAAGCGATGGCGTCGTCATCGACTGCGAGGACGCCACGCCGCCCGCATCGAAAGACGAGGGTCGCGAGAACGCTCGCCGAATAGGAGCCGAACTCGCCGACGGGGGCGCAGCGGTGTTCGTACGAGTGAACGCCGTTGGCACTCCCTGGTTCGAGGCCGACATCGCCGGAGGGATCCCGGACGGGGCGAGAGGGGTGGTGGTGCCGATGGTCGAGTCCTCGAGCCAGCTCGACCGGGTCGTGGACGCTCTCGGAGAAGAGGACAGGCAGGGACTCGTTGTCGTTGCGGGACTCGAGACCGCGGCAGGGGTGGCGTTTGCCCGGGAACTATTGGGACATCCGATCGTATCCGCCGGATATTTCGGCGCAGAGGACTTCATCGCCGACATGGGCGGGGTGCGCACCGAGTCCAATATCGAAGTTCTTCATGCGAGATCGGAGGTCGCCCTCGCAGGCCGTCTTGCGCGGGTACCCGTGCTCGACCAGGTCGTCATCGCGTTCGGGGACTCGGAGCGGTTCGCCCGCGAGGCGGCCGAAGCCCGCTCGCTCGGCTTTTCGGGGAAGCTGTGCATCCATCCGTCGCAGGTCCAATTGGCTCACATTGCGTTCACCCCGAGTGCCGGCGAGGTGGCGGCTGCGGTGGAGTTGATCGAAGCGTTCGAGGAAGCACAGCGGACCGGCAGCGGCGTGATCGTGGTCGACGGCCGCATGATCGACGGCCCGCTCGTCGCCCAGGCACGCCGGGTCGTGGCAGCGAGCCAGTCCCCCCAGGAGCGAAGCGACGTTGGGGGGACAGGCCGGGCTCTGCCCGGCCAGGGGGGCGGTTAGCTCTGTGACCTTGTCGACTACCTCGTCAGTTGGCAGATGGGTTTGGCGGCTGCGCGGACGGCCCCCCCTCGGCCTCGCAAAGCCTCGGCCACTCCCCCCAACACGACCTCGCCTGGCGGCTCGGTCGCGAGGGGGAGAGATCAAAAGATCGCCTTCCCCGCTGGGGAGCTACTGGGTGCGCGTGGAAGCCTCAGTCGGGCCGCTTGTGCATGAGCGCGTTGCGGATGGCCTGGCAGACCAGGACGTCACCCTGCTTGTACGCCCGGTGCTCCAGCTTCACGATTCCCTGGGATGGGCGGGAGGACGACGGGCGGGCCTCGAGGACCTCGCTTTGGACTCGGATCGTGTCACCGTGGAAGACGGGGGCGGGAAAGGCGATCTCTTCGAAGCCGAGATTGGCGACGGTCGTGCCGAATGTGAGTTCATGGATGCTGAGTCCGATCACCAGCGCGAGGGTGAACATCGAATTGACGAGCGGCTGACCGAACTCCGTCTCGGCTGCGTATTCGAAGTCGAGATGCAGCGCCGCCGGGTTCATCGTCACCGCCGAGAACAGGACGTTGTCCGACTCGGTGATCGTTCGTCTGATGGCGTGGTCGACGATCAGACCGGGGACGAGATCCTCGAACCACTTGCCCGTCACGGGGCGGGGTGTCACGGGAGGCAGTCCCAGTGGCTCCATCCGCCGGGCAATTCGTAGAGCATCCAGGCGGCGACGGCGATATTGGCCTCTGGATCGAAGACCGATGCCTCCGGGAATCCCGCTTCGGTTGAGTACTCAGCCCAATTCTCAGGCAAGTGCTGGAACAAGCCAGATGCGCCAGTCGCCGGGTTGATGGTGCTCGGGTTGAACGCTGACACGCACCAGGCGACACGAATTGCGCGGTTCACGTCTGCAGCCTCGAAGTGCTCGGTGACGAGAGCGCGCATCTCGGTTTCGGACAGATAGCCGCTGCGCACGTATACGCCGCCCTGCTTGTCGGACGGCTCGGTTGGGGGGGCGACCCGCAATGAGAGCCCGACTGCATCTCCGCCTGCTGCTGTCGGGTCCAAGGCGAGCCCGGCGGTTGACGACGTGGTTTCCGCGCTACCGACGAACGAGAGGGCGGCGACGGCTCCGGCAGTGCGACCGACGTCGGCGCTCAGGATCGATGTCACCGCTGAGGCGTCGGTCTGGTCATCCGCCGAGAAGGCCGCAAAACCGGCGACCACCAGCATCGAAACCAGGATCCAACCGGCCAGGAGGCCGATGCGAGCGAAACGCATACCGTCGAATAACACTCTGAAACTCTGCCCTCGGAAGATCTGTCCGCCGGGGTGGGGACGTAGGACTGGAAGCCTATGACCGGTGCGCGACGCCTCGCAAACCGAATTGGGGGTCTTGTCGGTCGCTGTTTCAGGTCTGTAGGCGTCGTTCGAGGATCTCGACGACCCGCATCCATGCCGGATCGGAGCGCTCGAGGAACTCGAAATGCCCGACGCCTTCCAGTTCGATGTACTCACACTGGTCGTTGACGTCCGCATACCGGCGAGCCTGAGCGACAGGTACGCGGTCGTCGGCGGTTCCGTGCACGACGACGGCTTCACCGGCGGCGGCGTGGACGATGGGCGATGCGTCCGCCGGAGAAGCACCGCCCAGGAAGGCTCGCGCCGCGCCGCTGCCGATGTCCTCGGCCAGGGCATGCTCCATGTCGAGTACGCCGCCGAGGCTCACGGGGAGGTACAGGGCTGAAGTGCCCGTCTGCGCCATCAGCGCGAGGTGACCGCCCGCCGAGTGACCGACGACTGCCAAGGCTTCGAGGTTTGCAGTCGTCCGAAAGTGCTCGATCGCCTGTGTCACGTCGTGCACTGTCACCGGCCACCCTCCACCCGTCCCCAACCGTCGGTATTCCACGTTGGCCGAGTGGAACCCGCGTTGCGCCAGGTCCACCGCGAGGCCATCCATGATGTCCCTCGTCCACATGTGTCGCCAGAATCCGCCGTGCACGAGCACGACACCGACTCGCCTGTCCTCGGGCGCCGGGCGGCGGACATCCATCACACCGTCTGCGTGATCCGCGTACCGGACGACCTCTGCCGGCCACTCGCGGCGATGGAAGAGATGGCGGATGGCCCAGCGATATCCATCGGTTCCGCGTCCGTAGATCGTCGCCACACACGCAGGACGCACGACAGACTTCTGTCGCCATTCCTCACGCTCGGCGACGTTGGAGATGTGGACTTCGACGGTGGGGATCCCGATGGCGTCGATGGCGTCGTGCAATGCGTAGGAGGTGTGGGTGTAGGCACCCGGATTGAAGACGATTCCGTCGTACACGGCATCGTGGAGAGTGTCGATCAGTGCGCCCTCGTGATTGGACTGAGCGGTCTCGATCTGAACACCGAGTTCCGCCCCCCAGCGGCGGCAGGCGTCCTCCACATCGGCGAGCGATTGGGACCCATAGGTTTCGGGGTCGCGAGTTCCCAACAGGTTGAGGTTCGGTCCGTTGAGGATGAGATAGCGGTCCACGACTGCGACGTTACGGCGTTCAGGCGGCCGGAGCGATGTGGCCGGGGGCCAGATCTCGACCTTCGGCGACGATCCAGTCGGGGAGCGAGGTGGGGACAACAGTGTCGTGGAGCGCCAGGCGCGACATGACTGCATCGGCAACATCACTGATCGTGACTGTGGGGACGTGATCGGCAAGATCGCCTGAGGTGCGCGGATCCCACTCGAGTTCCAGCGCTTGGTAGACGGGGATGAGGACATCGGCGATCCTTCGACCACCGTCGACGACGATGACGCCCCCGACATGCGCAGCTCCCCGCACCAGACGCTGGCCGACTCCCATCACCTTTGCGACGCCTCCGACGTTGACGCTGTACGCACCCGGGCAGTACTCGCCGGGTAGCTCGCCGACCCGGGCGTCCGCCCCCAAATCCCGGAAGGAATCGACGAGTATGCGGCTGATGGTTTCGAACCGCTCGGTGATTCCTTCCCTCGGCTGCGAGACAGGAACTGCCCAGGAGAAGGCGAGGGTGTCCTCGTGAAAGACGGCGGCGCGTCCACCGGCGAGCCGCTCCACTGCGAGATACCCGGCGTCATGGGCCGCACGCACTGCTTCGGCGTATTCCGGTGCCAGCCGATCCTGTCGTCCGAACGCCACGATCCTGGTTGCCCGATGGAGACGGAAAGTCTCGCCGAGCCGGCTATCGCCAACCGCGCGGACGATGGCGTGGGAGATGCCCGTGTCGAGGGCTGGTTCGTCCGGGTGCGAAGCGTCGATCGCGTGGATCACGTCGAGAGGCTACGTCGCGACCGGGGGTAACCTCCGGCAGTCCCCGACCCTGCGAGTCTCGCGATCTTTCATTCCGGTGGCTGGTACAGCTATCTCCAATATGACGAGGAGGCCGACCGGCCGTCCGTCGACCGCCGTCTGCTCCGCCGCGTGTGGTCCTACGGGCGGCCGTATCGCTCGGCGCTCATCGGAGTGTTGTCCACCGTCTTCCTGATCTCCGGCCTGACCGTGATCCCCCCGATCATCACGCGAGAGTTGGTGGACGTCGCCCTCCCGGAAGGCGATCTTGGGCTTCTCACGCTCCTCGGAGCGGGCATGGTGGCGGTACCCCTGGCGAACTCGGCCATCGGACTGGCTCAGCGTTATTGGTCGTCACGGGTGGGGGAGGGGATCATCTTCGATCTCCGCCGCGAGCTCTACGAGCACCTGCAATCCATGTCGCTCCGCTTCTTCACTGCCACGAAGACCGGGGAGTTGATCTCGCGACTGAACAGCGACGTCGTCGGTGCCCAACAGGCGATCACGGGCACGTTCGTTTCGATTCTCTCGAACATCGTTTCGGTGATCTTCATCTTGATCGTGATGGTGCAGGCAGACCTGATGCTCACCCTCTTGGCGGTTGCCGCCCTCCCGCTCTTCATCTTGCCTGCCCGACGCATTGCCAGGGTTCTGCGCTCCATCACGGAACAGCAGATGGAGCACAACGCCGGCATGTCGGCGATCCTCCAGGAGACGTTCAACGTCAGCGGCGCTCTGCTCGTGAAGCTCTTCAACAGGAGTGGTACGGAGTCGAACAAGTACGCCCACGAGGCCGGTGCGGTGCGCGATCTCGGCGTGCGCAGGGCGATGATCGGCCGGTGGTTCTTCGCCGGGCTGGGCCTGGTCAGCGCGGTCGGCACTGCCGTCGTGTGGTGGGTCGGTGGCTACCTGGTCATCACCGAACCCGAGCGGGTGACGATTGGAACCCTGGTCATGTTCGCTGGGCTGCTCGCCCAGCTCTATGGACCGCTCTCAGCCATTTCGAACAGCCGGGTGGAGTTCGCAACGTCGCTCGTCAGCTTCGAGCGGGTCTTCGAGGTACTCGATCTGTCCTCCGATCTTCCCGAGGCGCCGAACGCCGTCGACCTCGGCGTCGCTCAGGGCGAGGTGGAGTTCGACCATGTGTTCTTCACCTACCGCTCGGACGGCCCTGAGGGCCTCGACGCCGTCAAGCGGCTCAGACGATCCGGCCGGGGAGCGACATTCGACGACTCACCGGTCGCCATGTCATCGACTCGGGAGTGGGCGATCGAGGATCTGTCCTTCCGTGCCGAGCCCGGTGAGCTGGTCGCGCTCGTCGGTCCGTCCGGAGCGGGCAAGACCACGATTTCGTATCTGCTGCCGCGTCTCTACGACGTGACGCGTGGCCGGGTGATGGTCGACGGTCACGATGTGCGCGACGTGACGCTCGGCTCGCTCGCCGACGCCATCGGGATCGTCACTCAGGAGACCTACCTCTTTCACGACACCATCGCCGCCAACCTGCGTTACGCCCGTCCGGATGCCACGCTCGACGAGCTCGAAGAGGCAGCGAGGGCCGCCAACATCCATGAGTTCGTCGCGTCGCTCGATCAGGGTTACGACACGGTCGTCGGTGAACGCGGGTACCGCCTGTCAGGTGGCGAAAAGCAGCGCATCGCCATTGCCAGGGTGATCCTCAAGGATCCGCGGATTCTCGTGCTCGACGAGGCCACCAGTCACCTCGACACGCGTTCGGAGGCGCTCATTCAGGACGCGCTCGAGCGTCTCATGCTCGAGCGGACCTCCCTGGTGATCGCCCACCGCCTCTCCACGGTGCAGAGGGCGGACCGAATCCTCGTGATCGACGAAGGACGCCTGGTCGAATCCGGGACCCACGAAGAGTTGCTCGCCCAAGGCGGTTTGTACGAGACGCTACATCGGACCCAGTTCCGAGGGGCGGCGGCACGTTGAACCCGGCGATGGTCGAAGAGGCGGCCGCGCGCATCGCGGGCCGGGTGAGACAGACGCCTGTGATCACCACCGAGTTCGAGGGACGCCGAGTCCACTTGAAACTCGAGCTGCTGCAGTACACGGGATCGTTCAAGCCGCGCGGGGCCTTCAACAGGGTTCTCGGCGAGGCGGAGATCCCGGCTGCGGGAGTTCTCGCTGCCTCCGGCGGTAATCACGGCGCAGCCCTCGCCTACGTGGCTTCCACTCTCGGGATCCCATGTGAGATTTTCGTGGCGGAGGTCACTCCCGAGATAAAGCGCAAGAACATCGCCCGATACGGAGCGACGGTCACGGTGGGAGGACCGCAGTATTCGGACGCGCTCGCCGCCTCGTTGGAACGGGCCGTAGAGACGGGGGCGCGCGAGATCCACGCCTACGACCATCCCGCCACCGTGGCCGGACAGGGCACGATGGCGAGGGAACTGGGCAGACAGGTCGAGAACATCGGGACGGTGTTCATGGCTGCCGGGGGCGGGGGTTTCATCGCCGGTGCGGCCGGCTGGTGGGAGGGTGCCGTGGACCTGGTCGCGGTCGAGCCGATCGGTGCACCGACGATCCACGCCGCGATGGCCGCCGGCCATCCGGTTCCCGTCGAGGTGTCGTCCGTCGCCGCCGACAGTCTCGGATCCAAGATCGTGGGGGAGGCGCCGTTCGACGCCATTTCCCGGGGCGTCACTCACAGCGTGCTCGTCGCCGACGACGACATTCGTGCCGCTCAGCGCTTCCTGTGGGACGAGTTCCGGCTCGTGGTCGAACCGGGAGGGGCGGCCGCGCTGGCTGCCTTGCACACCAAAGCGTTCGAGCCCGAACGGGCCGGCGAAGTGGTGGTCGTCGTGTGCGGTTCCAACTGTGACCCGAACACCGTCACCGGCTGATCTGGCTCAGGCGGACGGTCGACCGGTGAGCGCCGGCTCGCTCGGGGATACCAGCAGGTGCCGCCCGTCATGACTGATCGACAGCCCGGGAGCGGCTTCCAGCCACGTCCGCATCGGGAGGGCGGCGAGCAGGCCGCGTGATGCGCCGCGAGGTGCGGTGTAGAGCATCACTTCCGGTCCCGGCGTGCTCACTCCGGGGAGCGTCGCGACGAGGTCGAACATGCCGAACACATCCGCCATCCCGTCGAACCCTCCGATCGGCGTGCCGTTCCGGAACCACTCGATCGTCCCGCACTCGCCGCACGCGGCGACGCCGATCTCACGGTTGACCATCCGAACCACATGCGTGCATTCATCCATGCGCCCAACGTACGGACCAGGTGTGACAGATTCTCTCTCCCCCTCGCGACCGAGGCTTTGGGAGGGAGTGCTGGGGGGAGACAGCCGAGCGCCAGCTCGCTGCGCTCGCGCCCCCCTGGACGATCCACTACGTGTCTCGTCCGTCCCCCCAACGTCGCTGACGCTCCTGGGGGGACACTGAGGCAGAGGGGGGCAGTCAGCTTCCTACGGCGGTTTCTCCGAATTCGGCGTAGGGGCCTTCGAAGCGGATG
>JBBDWN010000148.1:0-14057 GCA_040902855.1 Acidimicrobiia bacterium
CATCGTCCCAACATTCACATGCGGCTTCGAACGCTCAAACTTCGCCTTGCCCATTGCTCGGCTTCCTTTCGATCAGGTTGTCGGATGTTGCTGACGTTCCCTGGGGGGACGTAGCGGCGGGCAGACTCGAACTGCCGACCTCTCGATTATGAGTCGAGCGCTCTCACCAACTGAGCTACGCCGCCTCATGCACTGCGGCGTCCGCTCGACGTTCCACCGTGCAATTCCCGCCGCCGTCCGCCGTGCGCCGTCGCACACCGTCAAGCGCGGTCATACGGGTCTGCCGACCCGCAGAGCCTCCTCGGGGACTTGAACCCCGGACCCCTTCCTTACCATGGAAGTGCTCTACCACTGAGCTAAGGAGGCCTGGTTGATGCCAGGCACCGTGCCGGGAGAAGGATTTGAACCTCCGAAGGCTTACGCCGGCAGATTTACAGTCTGCTCCCTTTGGCCGCTCGGGCATCCCGGCTTGTCCCGGACTTCGCCGAGGCGGAGGGATCATAACGGAACGGGCCTGAATCAACCAACGGACATCGGCTCGGTTCAGCCCTCGGCGCGGCTTTCGGTCGACAACGAGACTGCTGTGACAACCAGCGTGGCTCCGAGAACTGCAGGCATCCAGCCGACCGGACCTGCCCCCGCCATCGTCCCGCCCACCCCGATCGCCGCCAGCACGACGCCGGCGACGAGGATCAGGGTGCGCGCCCGCTGCACGATCTTGCGTCGACGTTCGATCGGAAGTTCGCCGAGCCCACCCGCATCGTCCAATCGGAGAAGGGTACGACGCAGCATCGCAGCCAAGAAGAGCATCGTGAGTGCGACATAGAGGGTGGCCAGCCCCGCCCACAGCGGACGAACGACGATCGTCAGAAACACTCCGGCCACCACCCCGCCGAAAAGGAACGGGCGAATCCGTGCCAGGTGATCGAGCGCCCAGCGCGGGCCCCTGGCAGCCGAGCGGATCGAGATCGACGAACCCCACGCCGCCACCACACTGACTGCAACGCCGACGATGACGAGGGCGAAGTCTGGACCGAGTTCGATCACGGGGTCAGGTCGGCCCGCCGTAGTGCATCTCTTCGAGACGAGCGATGCGATCTTCCATCGGCGGATGCGTCGCGAAGAGCTTGCCGAAGCGGGACATGCCGCCCCGAGCGCCTGCCCTCAGCGGATTGGCGATGAACAGCTGGCTGACCGCCGGGTTCACCTGCATGGGGATCCGTTCGGTGGCCATTCCGATCTTGCGCAGGGCCGACGCGAGATGGAGCGGCTGACCCGTGATGGCCGCACCCGAGGCGTCGGCCTGAAACTCCCGGGCTCGACTGATGGCGAACCGGATGAACATCGCCGCGATCGGACCGATGATCAGGGCCAGTATCGCCCCGATCGCACCCACCGGATTATCCCGGTCCCGTCCTCCGCCTCCGAAGAAGAACGCGAAGCGAGCGATCATCGACAGGGCGGCGGCGATCATCGCGGCGATCGAACTGATGAGGATGTCCCGGTTGCGGACGTGGGCCAGCTCGTGGGCGAGGACCGCTTCCAACTCCTCGTTCGTCATCACCTGGAGAATTCCGCTCGTCACGGCGACCGCCGCGTGCTTCGGGTTACGCCCGGTGGCGAAGGCGTTCGGCTGCGGTGAGTCCATCAGGTAGATGCGGGGCATCGGCATGTCCGCCTGGGCGGCGAGACGCCGGACGATCGAATACACCTGCGGCAGCTCATGCTCCTCGACGAGCTTCGCCCGACTGGCGGCGATCGCCAGCTTGTCCGAAAAGAAGTAGGCGCCAAGGTTGAAGATGGCGGCAAAGATCAAAGCGGTGGTGGCCGAACCGCCGTACGACTGGACGACCAGCACCAGGAGAATGCTCATGAAGGCGAGCAAGCCGACAGTCTTGACGTTGTTCATGAGGGGAAGGTTATCGCTGCCGGGATACAACGGAGATAAAGGCTGCGCCCCGAACGCGCTGTCACTTCCTGGCCACCAGCACCCTGAAGTCGCCCAGACCGCGGGGGTGGAGCAGCGTTTCGGCTTCGGTGCGGATCGTGCGGAGGCGGAGGCGGGCCATTTCGTCGCCGGAACGGGCCAGTGCCAGCTCCTCGTGGCGCATCTGGCTGATACGGTCACGCAGGCCCAGCGATGCCAGGAAGTCGTCCTGGCGCCACAGCTTGACCTCGGCACCAGCCTCCCGAGCCGCGGCTTCGATCGCGGTGAAGTTGACGTCGGCGGTGATGTCGGTGGCTCCCGGCTCGTCCAGCGGATGTGGGCCCAGGTGATGTGATCGGTAGGTGCGAAGCGTGCCGTCCTGGCGTCTCGGGGCCAGGTTCTCCATCGTGTCGCCGTAGTCGGCCAACACGACCGCCCCGGCCTCCAACCGCCCCACCGTCGTCAGCACCCAGTCGTAGGCCTCGAGTTGCGCCTCCACCCAACCACCGACCTCGACCGGGCCGGCGAACCTCTGCAACCAGTCGAGAACCTGGCGCCGGGGGGGAGCGTCGACGAACACCAAGCCGCTTTCGTCAGCACCGACCCACCGCTCCCTCCAACCTCCATCGGTCAATTGGGCGATCGCCATCGGCAGGTTGTCCAAGAGTTCGTTGGCGATCACGACGCCGCGCAGAGCTCCCGCGACCTCGTCTAAGGAGCCAACAACATGATCAGGACCCACGACCTCGGAGAGCGCCTCGAGGGCCGCCGGGGAGACCTCGACCGCCCACGTCTCCACGTCGACTGCATCCAGCAACGGTCGGAGCAGTGACCCCGAGCCGCCCGCTACTTCGACGAGCCGGAACGGGTCACCGATCCTGTCGAGTTCGGACCCGACGAAGCCCGCCAAGGTCGCGCCGAACATCGGAGAGACCTCGGGCGACGTGAGGAAGTCTCCCCCGCGCTGGCTGCGGAGGGTCGACGACGCAAAGAACCCACAGTCTCCGTACAGCGCGAGACGCATGAACCGTTCGAACGGGATAGGCCCCGACCGGGCGATCTCGGAGACGATGGCATCGCGCATCCCACCACGTTCCCCGGTGCAGGGTCCGGCGACAAATCCGTCCGGGCATACTCGGGGGATGGAATTCGGTATCGACATCTTCGCCACGGACACCACGATGCAGCCGCTCGACCTGGCGCGGCACTGCGAACGGCTCGGCTTCGAGTCGCTGTGGCTGCCCGAACACAGCCACATTCCGACCGCACGGGTGACCCCGTGGGGCGGCAGGAAGAACGCACCGCCCCTTCCCGAGAAGTACTGGCGGACTCATGACACACTCGTCGCACTCGGTGCGATGGCTGCAGTCACCGACCGCCTCAAGCTCGGATCGGGCATCACGCTCCTCGCCCAACGCGACCCGATCTGGACGGCCAAGGAAGTCGCCACGATCGACCACATCTCGAACGGGAGGTTCCTCTTCGGCGTGGGCTACGGCTGGAACGTCGAAGAGATGAAGCATCACGGAACGTCGTACGCCCAGCGACGCAGCCTCCTCCGCGAGAAGGTCCTGCTCATGAAGGCACTGTGGACCCAGGATGAGGCGACGTTCGAAGGCGAGCACCTGACGCTCGAACCTTCCTGGGCGTGGCCCAAGCCCGTCCAGCAGCCCCATCCCCCTGTGGTCCTCGGCGGCAAGTTCGGCCCGCGCACCGTGTCGGATCTGGTCGAGTTCTGTGACGGCTGGATTCCCCACGGAGTCTCCGATCTCCCGGAACAGACGGCCCACGTGCGCCGCGCCCTCGAAGACGCAGGGCGTGATCCCGCCGGTTTTTCGATCACCATCTTCGGAGCGCTTGCCGAGCAGAAGATGATCGATCAGGCCCAAGCCGCAGGAGTCGACCGCGTGCTGTTCGGAATCGAATCCAACCCGCCCGAGCAAGTCCTGGAGGATCTGGAGGCAGCAGCCACCTTCGTCGCCACGATCCGATGAAGATCCTGTTCCTGAGTTCGGAGGTCGTCCCCTGGTCGAAGACCGGCGGACTGGCCGACGTTTCTGGAGCACTCCCTGCGGCGTTGCGAGAACTCGACCACCAGGTTCTCACAATCACACCGAGGTACGACTCGATCGACCTCGAGGGCTTGACGCCCGAACCCGAACTGTCAGGTAAGCCCGCGGTCATCGGAGGGAAGACGTGGAAGTGGCAGGTGTACTCGGATCCTGACACGTCCACGCTGTTCATCGATGTCCCCGGCGCATTCGACCGAGGACGGCTCTACACGGACGACGTGGACGAGCATCTCCGGTGGGTCGTCTTCCAGCACCTGGCGCTTCGCGTGACGATCGCCGCCGGGTTCAAACCGAAAGTCATCCACTGCAACGACTGGCAGACCGGCCTCGTCCCACTCCTCACACGGACTGAATACCTCGCTCTGTCCGGGGTTCCGACGTTGCTGACCATCCACAATCTCGGATACCAGGGCGCCTTCGGAGCGGAGACGGTCAAGGACCTCGGGATCGGCGATGTCAGTCTTCTCCACCAGGATCACCTCGAAGAGGGTTGGTATTCCATGCTCGAGACCGGGCTGTGGCACGCCGACTGGATTTCGACGGTCAGCCCGACGTACGCCAGGGAGATCCAGACGCCGGAAGGCGGTGCCGGCCTTGACGAGATTCTCCGGCGCCGCTCGGACCGGGTGGTCGGCATCCTCAACGGGATCGCCACCGACGAGTGGAACCCGAGCACCGACCCGCTCATCCCGTGGCGGTATTCGTCGCGTTCGCTGTGGCGCAAGGAGAGGGACAAGGAGGCGCTGCTCGGTGAACTCGGACTCGCCTACCGGCCGCAGGTACCGGTGCTCGGCATCGTGTCGCGCCTGGCCCGCCAGAAGGGTTTCGACATCATGGGTGCTCCGCTCGTCCACTTCCTCGAAACCTGGGACGTGCGGCTCACCGTGCTCGGGTCCGGAGACGAGCGATACGAGTCTTTCTTCCAATGGCTGGCGGCGATGAACCCGGACACCGTCGGCTTCGTCAACGGCTATGACAACCGCATGGCGCACATGATCGAAGCCGGTGCCGACCTCTTCCTCATGCCGTCGTTGTACGAGCCGTGTGGACTCAACCAGATGTATTCGCTGGCGTATGGCACGTTGCCGGTGGTCAGGCGGGTCGGAGGCCTGGCCGACACGGTGGACCCGATCGACGGCGACACCGGGAACGGGTTCGTCTTCGACCACTACACCGAGGACGGGCTCGGATGGGCGATAGGTCGAGGCCTCGACCTCCATCGGCACCGGGCCGCCTGGCAGGCGGCTCAAACCAGGGCGATGTCTGTCGACAACTCCTGGGCGGCGCGGGCGGACGAGTACGTGACCCTTTACCGCAGGATGCGGCGCGGCTGAGATCAACCGATCTCGACGACGATCCCGTCGACATCGGCCCAGAGGTGGACGCCGGGGACGAAGATCGCCCCACCGAAGGCGACGGACTCGTCAACCGAGCCCTCCCCCGTCTTGGAACTCCGCCGAGGATTGGTTCCCAGCGCCTTGATCCCGAGGTCGAGACCGGAAAGCGCACCTGAGTCGCGCACTGCGCCGTAGATCACGATCCCCGCCCAGCCGTTCGCAACCGCCGCCGCTCCGATCTGATCCCCCACCAATGCCGAACGCAACGACCCGCCCCCGTCGACGACGAGAACCGAACCGCTACCTGGCGAATTCAGCAGTCGTTTGACCAGGTGGTTGTCCTCGTGACAGCGGACGGTGCGAACCGGGCCGCAAAACGACTGATTCGCCCCGTACGAGCGGAACTGGACATCACATGACATCAGTTCTTCGCTGCGTGCGTCCCACAGATCGGCGGTGGACTCGGACACTGGGACTTCCTCAATCTTCGACAGCCTGAACCGTACCTCGGCCGCCGGAAGCCGATATCTCCTCGCTACCCTCCTGGCCGTCTCAACCGAGGAGTCCGCCGGAATGTCCGTGCCGAGCGATATCGACATCGCACGCCAAGCTTCACTTCATCCGATCACCGAAATCGCCGGCCGAATCGGGCTGACCGAGGACGAGTTGATCCCATATGGACGGACGAAGGCGAAAGTGCACCTCGACGTGCTGAAGCGGATCGGCGGACAGCCGCGCGGCAAATACATCGACGTCACCGCGATCACCCCGACGCCACTCGGTGAGGGCAAGACCACAACCACGATCGGGCTCACCCAGGGTCTCGGCAAGATCGGCAAGGAAGCCATCGCCTGTATCCGGCAACCGTCGATGGGTCCGACATTCGGGATCAAGGGCGGCGCGGCCGGGGGCGGATACAGCCAGGTCGTGCCGATGGACGAGTTCAACCTTCACCTCACCGGGGACATTCACGCCATCACCGCCGCCCACAACCTTGTGGCCGCCGCCATCGACGCCCGCTGGTACCACGAGACCCGGATGAGCGACGAACAGCTGAAGGCGGTCGGACTCGAGCGGCTCGGCATCGACGTGTTCAACCTGCAGTGGAACCGGGTCGTCGACATCAACGATCGAGCGCTACGCAACGTCATCGTCGGTTTGGGAGGCAAACTCGATGGGCGGCCCCGGGAGACAGGCTTCGACATCACCGTCGCATCCGAGCTCATGGCCATCCTCGCCCTCGTCGACGGCGACAACTACGCGTCGGCCCTCCGCAACCTGCGCGAACGTGTTTCCCGGGTCGTCGTCGGCAATTCGAAGGACGGCAAGCCGATCACGCTCGAAGACCTCGGCATGGCCGGTGCCACCACGGTGCTGATGAAGGACACCCTGCACCCCACCGTGATGCAGACCCTCGAAGGTCAGGCGGCGTTCGTGCACGCCGGTCCGTTCGCCAACATCGCCCACGGCAACTCGTCGATCCTCGCCGACCGGATCGCCCTCCACCTGGCCGACTATGTCGTGACCGAGTCGGGCTTCGGAGCGGACATGGGCATGGAGAAATTCATGGACATCAAGTGCCGCACGTCGAGCCTGCAGCCGGACTGTGTCGTCCTGGTGGCCACGGTGCGAGCACTGAAGACCCATGGAGGCGGGCCGAAAGTCGTACTCGGCCGACCGCTCGACAAGGCCTACACCGAGGAAAACCTGTCGCTGCTATCTGCCGGGATGGACAACATGCTCGCCCACATCAAGAACGCCAAGCGATTCGGTGTTCCGGTGGTGGTGGCCATCAACGCGTTCCCGACCGACACGTGGGCGGAGATCAGCCTCATCAAAGAAGCGGCCTTGGCGGCCGGCGCGTCCGACGCCGTGCTGGCCGAACACTGGCTGAAGGGCGGCGAAGGGGCGGCTGCGCTGGCGGAGGCAGTCGTGAAGGCATGCGAAGAGCCGAAAGAGTTCGCGTATCTGTATCCGCTCAACATGTCGATCAAGCAGAAGATCGAGATCATCTGCAAGGACATCTACAACGCCGGCGATGTCGAGTATTCGTCGGTGGCGGAGGCGCAGATCGCTTCGTTCGAAAAGGACGGATACGGCTATCTGCCCATCTGTATGGCGAAGACCCACCTCTCGATCAGCCACGACCCGGCCCTGAAAGGGGCGCCGAGCGGGTACACGGTGCCGGTCCGCGAGGTGCGGGCATCGGTGGGGGCGGGTTTCATCTACCCGATCCTCGGCGACATGCGCACCATGCCGGGCCTCGGGTCCACCCCCGCCTACCTCAAGGTCGACATCGACGACGACGGCAACGTGGTCGGCCTCTTCTAGCGCGTTCTTAGCGAACCAGCGCTTCACCAATGAAGCGTTTCGTCTACCAAAACGGGATGGGGAGGTGGCATGATGGCCGGGAGGCGGCATGACCGCCGAAAGGAGGTGATGAGATGGCACGGCGACCACGATTGACCACACCCATGGTGCGCGTCGACGGTGAGCTACGGCCCGCAACGTGGGACGAGGCGATGCGCCGGGCGGCCGAAGGCATGACCTCCGTACAACAAGCCCACGGCCCCACCGCGCTCGGCATGTTCTCTTGTTCAAAAGCGACGAACGAGATGAACTATCTCGCCCAGAAGTTCGGGCGAACGGTGCTCGGCACCAACAACATCGACTCGTGCAACCGCACTTGACACGCTCCCAGCGTCACCGGTCTGGTGGCAACGCTCGGAGCAGGCGGAGGGACCAGCTCCTATGAGGAGATCGAGAACGTCGACCTGATCCTCCTGTGGGGGTCGAACGCCCGCAACGCCCATCCCATCTTCTTCCACCACCTCCTCAAAGGGGTGCGCAACGGCGCGCGCCTCTACGTGATCGACCCGCGCCGGTCGGAGTCCGCCCAGTGGGCCGACGTGTGGCTGGGAATCGACGTCGGATCCGACATCGCCCTCGCCAATGCGATGGCGAAGGTGATCATCGACGAGGGACTCGCCCACACCGACTTCATCAACCATGCCACCAGCGGCTACGACGCATACGCCGAGACGGTCGCCGCCTACACCCTCGACCGGGCTGAACAGATCACAGGAATTCCTGGTGATGTCATCCGCGAGATGGCGGTCGCCTACGCCACCGCCGAAACCGCCCAGATCTGTTGGACGCTCGGCATCACCGAACACCACAACGCCACCGACAACGTCCTGGCCCTCATCAGTCTCGCCCTGCTGACCGGACACGTCGGGCGGTACGGCTCCGGACTCGTGCCGATCCGCGGGCAGAACAACGTCCAGGGCGGAGGCGACATGGGCGCCCTGCCCAACAACCTGCCCGGATTCCAGAATGTGGAAGACGACGTGCTGCGAGGGAAGTTCGAGGCCACGTGGGGACGCGAGATTCCGACCAAGCGCGGTTGGCACCTCACCCAGATGTTCGAGGCGATGGATGCCGACAAGCTCAAGGGCCTCTATGTCATCGGCGAGAATCCCGCCCAATCCGAGGCCAACACCGCACACACCCTCGGCATGCTCGGAAAGCTCGACTTCATGGTCGTCCAGGACATCTTTCTCACGAAGACCGCCGCGATGGCCGATGTGGTGTTCCCCGCCGCCGCCGACTGGTGCGAGGCCGAGGGCACCGTCACGTCGTCCGAGCGGCGGGTGCAGCGGGTCAGGGCCGCTCTCGTGCCCCCCGGCGAAGCCAAGACGGACATCACGATCATCTCGATGTTCGCCGAGGCGATGGGACTCGGGTGGGGCTACCCGACAGCAGAAGAAGCGTGGGACGAACTGCGCTCGCTGTCGCCTGCCCACGCCGGAATGAGCTATCGGCGACTCGACGAGTTGGGCGGCCTCCAGTGGCCGTGTCCCGACGAGGACCACCCCGGGTCCCAGTTCCTCCACGCCCGGTTGTGGTCCGACGAAGTCGGCACCCCTGCACCGTTCATCCCGGTGGAGTTCGTCCCGCCGGTGGATCGGCTCAGCGACGAATACCCGCTGCGAATGACGACCGGCCGCCACCTCGACGGCTACAACACCGGCGTGCAATCAGGCGGTTTCGACTCACCGATTCGCATCGGCGCCACCCTGGACATGTCGGCCGAAGACGCCGAGCGGCTCGCGCTCGTGCCGGGCGAGACCGTGCGCGTTGCATCGCGGCGGGGCTCCATCGAGGCACCGGTCAGAATCGACCCAGGGTTGCGACCCGGACTGACGTTCATGGCCGTCCACTATCCCGACGAAATCGACGTCAACGAATTGACCATCGAAGCGTGGGACCCGAAGTCGGGCACGTCGGAGTTCAAGGCGACGGCGGTGCGGATCGAGAAACTGGTGAGGGTGTGATCGGTTCGTGGATCTGAAACTCATCGGTGCGGTTCCGACGCCGCAGGAGCTGGCGATCGTCGCAGCCTCCGCCCCCGCGGCGGTGGTCGAGGAGACGGACGGACGGGTCATTCGTACGGAACGCCGTTCCCTCCGCCATCACCTTCTCCCCGTCCTCGACGCCGTGCAGTCCGAGATAGGACACATAAGCCCGGGTGCGATGGATGCCATCGCCACCCGTCTCAACGTCCCACCCGCCGAGATCTTCTCCGTGGCCACCTTCTATGCGTTGCTGTCGACCGAACCGCGCCCGGAAACGGTCGTCCACGTGTGCGACGACGTGGCATGCCGCACGGCGGGCGGCAGGGACTTGCTGGAGGCTTTCTCCGATCGCGACGATGTCGTCTCGAGTCCCTGCCTCGGCCAGTGCGACCGCCGACCTGCTCTGTTCGTCCAACGCGCCGGCCAGCCCGACCTCGTCATGCCGGAGGCGGACGAGTCCTCGGTCCGAGCCGCCTTCGACGGAACTGCGAACGCACCGTCCGAACCGTACGTCCACCGTGGGCCGCTCCTCTCCCGCGTGGGCCTGGTCGACCCCACGTCTCTCTCCGCGTATCGAACCAGCGGTGGCTACGACGCCCTCGCCAAGGCGATCGAGATGGGAGGCGACGCCGTGATCGCCGAGATCACGAACGCCAACCTGCGAGGACGGGGCGGCGCGGCGTTCCCGACCGGGATCAAATGGCGGGGGGTGCGCGATCAGCCGGAGGGTGACAAGTACGTCGTCTGCAACGCCGACGAGTCAGAGCCCGGAACCTTCAAGGACCGAGTCCTGATGGAGGGCGACCCGTACTCGATCATCGAGTCGCTCACCATCGCCGGACTGTCCATCGCTGCCCGGACAGGCTTCCTCTACATCCGCGGCGAGTACCCCGTCGCCACCGAGAGGCTCCGCCATGCGATCAGCGAGGCGAGGGCAGCCGGATTCCTCGGAGACGACGTTCTCGGGTCGGGGCTCGGCTTCGACGTCGAACTGCGCCGGGGCCAGGGCGCCTACATCTGCGGGGAGGAGACGGCGCTTTTCAACTCGATCGAGGGTTTCCGGGGCGAGCCGAGGCAGAAACCGCCATTCCCGACCACCAACGGACTCTTCGGAAGGCCAACGGTCATCAACAACGTCGAGACGCTGGTCAACGTCAACCGGATCGTCCTCGAAGGTGGTGAGCGCTTCGCTGAGACTGGGACCAAAGACTCGACAGGCACCCGCCTGTGGTGTCTGAGCGGTGACGTCGGCCGACCTGGCGTCTACGAGACCGAATTCGGGGCAACCCTTGGCGACGTCATCGACCTGGCGGGGGGTCCCATCGGGAATCTCGCGTTCATCATGTTGGGAGGTGCGGCCGGTTCTCTCGTCACCGCAGACCGGATGACCGTGCCGCTCACCTTCGAAGACAGTCGGAGCGCGGGCGTTGCCCTCGGGTCAGGTGTGATCATGTTGTTCTCCGACGCAGTCGACATGGTCGACATCGTCCGCCGCATCGCACGCTTCTTCCGAGATGAGTCATGCGGACAGTGCGTGCCGTGTCGGGTCGGGACGGTCAGGGTCGAAGAGGAGGTTGCCCGCGTCACTCGCGGGATACCGGTGAACGTCGCCCTGATCGAAGATCTCGATGTTGCCATGAAGGATGCCTCGATCTGCGGGCTCGGCCACACCGCGGCCGCTGTCGTCAGATCGGCCATCGACCTGGGGATTCTCCGATGAGCGTCACCCTCACTATCGACGGCCGCCCCGTCACCGTCGGGGCGGGTGCGACCATCCTCGACGCGTGCCAGTCCATCGGAGAGGACCAGCCCACGCTCTGCTATCTCGAGACGCTGACCCCGGTAAACGTCTGTCGGGTATGCGTCGTCGAAGTCGAGGGGAGCCGCACGCTCGTGCCCTCATGCTCACGCCTGGCCGAAGAAGGCATGTCCGTCCGCACCGACAGCGAACGCGTCGACCGATCCCGCAAGGTCGTCTTCGAAATGTTGGCGAGTTCGGTCGACCTCGAACTCGTCGACGACGACATCAAGGAATGGATGGATCGATACGGGTGCGATGCGGAGCGGTTCGGACCGATCGGCGGACCGGCCACGGATCGTGACCACCGCCACGCCGGTCACCATCACGAACCAGACGGAGCGACGGCCGAGTCCGTCCATCAACCCGTAAAGGTCGACAACAGCCTGTATGTGCGCGACTACTCCCGGTGCATCCTCTGTTACAAATGCGTCGAGGCGTGCGGCACCGACGCCCAGAACACCTTCGCCATCGCAGTGTCCGGACGCGGGTTCGATGCTCGCATCTCGACCGAGTTCGACGTCGGGCTCACCGACTCCGCCTGCGTGTTCTGCGGGAACTGCATCGGAGTGTGCCCGACAGGGGCGCTGATGTTCCGTTCGGAACACGAGTTGCGTGAGGCCGAGATGTGGGAGGAGGACCGCCAGGAGATCACCACCACCATCTGCTCGTACTGTGGCGTCGGCTGCAACCTGGAACTCCATGTCCAGGACAACCGCATCGTGAAGGTGACGTCTCCCCTGGATCACTCGGTCACCAACGGCAACCTGTGCGTCAAGGGCCGTTTCGGATACGAGTACGTGCAGGAACTGGGCGATCTCGCCACCACCCCGATCGACGACGTCCTCGCGCGAGCGCGTCAGAAGGACTGAGAGGAACCCACCGCATGGCCGAACGAGCGGGGCGCCGCAAGCTACTGGAACGGACGATCTTCGAAGTCATCCCGATGAAGAACACCGCCGAGAAGGCACGGGACCTTCCGGCAGGCGCGACCGTGTCTGTCACCGCGTCGCCCGACAAGGGGATGATGGCCACCGTGGAGCTGTGCGAGGCGCTGGCAGCCGAAGGCTTCGACGTCGTGCCTCACATCTCAGCCCGGCTCACCGAGTCAGGGGACCAACTCAGGATGATCGTGGATCGGGTCCGCGACGCCGGCGCCACCAAGGCGTTCATCGTGGGCGGAGATGTCCAGGTGGGGACCGAGTTCGGAGATGCCCTCGCTCTGCTGCACGCGTTGGACGCCCTCGACCACCCCTTCGCCGAGATCGGCGTGGCCGCCTACCCCGAAGGTCACCCCACGATCCCCGAGCATGTGCTCCAGACCTCGCTACTCGAGAAACAATCCCACGCCCACTACATGGCGACCCAGATGTGCTTCGACGCCGGCAAGATCGGGACGTGGATCCGACGGGAGCGGGCCGCAGGAAATAGGCTGCCGCTCGTCGTGGGGATTCCGGGTGTGACCGATCCTGCCCGTCTGCTCACCATCGGCGCCCGCATCGGCGTCGGGCAGTCCCTCCGCTTTCTCCGCAAGAACCAGGCGGCGGTGACCAAACTTCTCCGACCCGGGCAGTACGACCCGACGAAGCTCGTCGACAAGCTCGCACCGCTGGCGATGGATCCACTCAGCAACGCAGTCGGCCTCCACGTCTTCACCTTCAACCAGATAGCCGCAACGGCCGAGTGGTACGAGAAGGCGGTCGGCTGATCACTGGGTTGCTTCGGCGACGATCGACCGAATGCGGGCCAGAAGAGGTTCGTCGTCACATCGCACCCCGCTCTCGGCCCGACCCCACAGCCACAGGTCGAGCGCGACCGCCGTCCCGGAGATGACGGTTCCCGCCGGTTCGGACACGAGGAACGAGTCGAAGTCGTAGTCCTTGCCCGACTGCGATCCCCTTCCCACGATTCGCCCGAATCGAAGACCGTACGAGGGCCCCCCATCCACCGACAGCGTCGCCATCGTGTCGTCGGGGATGAAGGTCGCCCAGTCGGGCACACCATCGAGATGGGTGAAGAGAAGTTCGTGCACGCCATCGGCCGCCAGATCCTCGTCGACCGCAGTGACATGGCCGATGGCGAGCTCGGCATCGATGCGATGGATCAACGCTTCGTGCGCTTGACGGCGCCTGACCCACCCCACGTTCCACCCGTTGGGATCCCAAGTCCAACACCGAGCCTCGGCCGGATGTCGGGAAACGGCATCGATCAGTCGGGCTGACTGAACGTCGAAGAGTGCGGGAAGGTCTTCATCCGGCGGTCGCGAGAGCTCGGACACGCCGGCGTCGTCGAGCAGCAGGTCGCCGACGATCGTCGCCCATGAGTACTGGACTTCCCCGAGATGCCAGGTGAGGTCGGCCAGGTTCCAATCGGGACAACTCGGAACCGCGGCTTGGGGGTCACCGTTGTGGGCGCACTCGGAGAATCGGACGGATTCCGAGCGGAGAACGTCGACGTAGTCGATCACGAGAGCAGGCTACGACACACAACGTGAGTGCTGCCCCCGGAATGCCAGAGAACCCCGGGCCCGGCCCGGGGTTCTCTGAATTGGATGGACGGACTCCT
>JBBDWN010000149.1:0-2016 GCA_040902855.1 Acidimicrobiia bacterium
CGACGGGTCGGTCTTCACGAGCTGTGCGGGAAGCCCGGCGTAGAGGTCGCCGACGAGGTCGGCATCGTCGGATTCGAAGGCGCCGATGACGATCCGCTCTGCCCGCATGAAGTCTGCGACCGCGCTGCCCTCGGCGAGGAACTCGGGGTTCGACACCACTCCGGCACCGCAGCCGACCGCCCGCAGCCGGTCACGCAGAGCGGCCGCAGTTCCGATTGGCACCGTCGACTTGGTGACGACCAACTGGTCGTCGGTGAGCACGGGGATCAACTCGTCGACGACCTGGTGGACGATGGTCGGGTCGGCGGCGCCGTCGCCGATCAGTGGCGTCGGCAAGGTGAGAAAGATGACGTCCACCCCGTCGACCGCATCGACGTTCGACGAGTGCACCGACAGGAGCCTGTTGTCGAAGGCCCGGTCGAGTAGTTCGGTCAAGCCGGGTTCGTAGATGGGAATCTTCCGAGCGCGAAGCTCGTCGACACGCTGCGGGTTGGACTCTCCCAACCGAACGTGGTGGCCGAGCGAGGTGAGACCCCCGGCCTGGACAAGCCCGACGTATCCGGCTCCGATCACTGCGACTTTCATGGACACGCCCCGAGTATCGGCCGTCGCAGGCCAGAACCTTACCGATCCTCAGCCTGCGATCAGTGCCTCGTGGGTTGCCGCGTCCGCTCCCATCACCACCAGGGCGTCGATGCCGTCAGCCACGGTACCGACCTCGACCACGCCGAAACCGAGCGCATCCGAGATCTGACTTCCCCGCTGGATGTCCTGGGGACGAACGAGAATCGTGGTCAGCTCGAAGTTCTTGCGTTCGGCGTCTCCCACCGACGCCACGTCGAAGCCGAGCGACTCGAGATACTCGCCCCATTCCCCGGCACTGCCCTCGATGCCGTTGCCGTTGAGAACGGTGATCGTCATCGGGTCCCCGTTGCTCACCAGGATCTGCCCAGCCCGGAATGCCTCCAGCATCTCGCTCGCCTCCGGCTCGATTCGTCGCTCTACCAACGCCTCACCGACGGAGTCGGTGACGGTGGGAAGTGTGGCCGCCGCGATGTTGTGCGGTCGGACGCTGCGCATCCGCCACCCGAGTTCGATCATCGAACCCTGGGCGAGACGCGAGTCGATCGTCAGGTGCTGTGCGAAAGACTCCACGATGTCACCGAGGGCCGGAATGGAGGAAGGACGGGCCACAGTGCGAATGATCGCGAAGATGAGTTGCTGCTGGCGGCGGGTGCGTCCGATGTCGTTCGCATCCACCGAGACCCAACTTCCGTTATGGAGTTCCTGATAGGTGCGGGATCGGGCGAAAGCCAGTGCCTCTCCGCCGTCGAGAATCTGAATGCCGGCGTCGACTCGGAGGCCGCTCTTCGTGTCCCGGGCAGGGAACGGGAACTTGATCGGCACGCCACCGAGTTCGTCGACGATTGCCTGGAACCCGACGAAGTCGACTTCGACGTAGTGGTTGATAGACACGCCGGTCTCCCTCGCCACCGTTTCGATCATCAACGGGGCCCCGCCGAAGGCGAAGGCGGCGTTGACCTTGTTCATGCCGCGTCCGGGGACGTCCACCCACAGGTCGCGGGGAATGCTCAGCATCTGGGCGGTCCCGGCGTCCGGGTGGATCTGCAGCAAGATGATCACGTCGGCGCGTTCGCCCCCCGACGGACCGAAGTTGGTGAGGTCGCCGAGACCCTCACGCGAGTCCGACCCGATCACGAGGAAGGTGACGGGTTGCTCCGAGTCGGTGGGGGTGTCTGTGAGCACCTCGTCGAATTCGGATTCGGGAATGGTGTCCGCAGACTCGACCACCGTGTTCTCGATCGTGCGGAGTTGCCAGTAGACGAAGAACACGGAGAGATTCGCCAGGACCAGCAAGGCGACCAGGGCGCGTTTGATCCACCGCCGGGAATGACGCGGGCGCGGAGATTCGTCCTGGACAGGGGTTGGAGAAGCCATGGTCCTCCTGAGACGTTGGCGAGGTTACCAAGGTTCCGAGACAAGAGTGCGGTCTCC
>JBBDWN010000150.1:0-1934 GCA_040902855.1 Acidimicrobiia bacterium
CCAGGGTTTGCGGCGCGCTATGATGGTGGGTCGACATCCGAGTTTCACTTGAGGTGGGCGTGGCGCCCGCCTCTTTTGTTGCAGGGTCGCGATTTGCAGGGTTGAGATTTGAAGAAGGCGGACGAGCGAAACGAAATGGCCATCACAGACGACGTGCGAGATCTGATCGAGCCTTGGCTGGCAGCCGAGCGTCTCGAACTCGACGATCTGGAGCTGAAGGGCACCGGACCGGGGCGGACTCTGCGCGTCGTGGTCGACAGTGAGGAGCTCGTCGATCTGGACCGGATCGCCGAGGTGAGCAACGGCATCAGCCGCCTGCTCGACGCCGAACTCGACATCGACGAGCCCTATCAACTCGAAGTCACGTCGCCCGGCCTCGAACGGACGCTGAGGACTCCTCGTCACTTTCAGAAGTCTGTCGGCCGTGAGGTCAACATGAAGATCCGCCGCGAAGGCGAGACCATCCTCGTCAAAGGCCTTCTCGACCACGCCGGAGACGACCGCGGATCTGTCACCTCAGAGGACGGATCGGTCACCGAGTTCGCATACGAAGAGATCGCAAAGGCGCGGACCGTTTTCCGCTGGCAGGCCGCGCCCAAACCGGGGAAGAAGTGAGGAGACGCGCATGAAGATCGATTTCCAGGTGATGGAGGCTCTCGAGTTGCTCGAGCGGGAACGCGGCGTGCCGGTCGACACCATTCTCGACGCCCTCGCCAACGCCCTGGTCAGCGCCTACAAGCGCAGCCCCGGAGCAGCCGAGGAAGCGCGCGTCACGATCGATCCAGACGGTGGCGACATCCGGGTGTACGCCCAGGAACTGGACGAAGACGGCAACGTGACCCGCGAATGGGAGGACACCCCGGACGACTTCGGACGCATCGCCGCCCAGACGGCCAAGCAGGTCATCGCGCAGCGTCTGCGGGAGGCAAAGCGTGAGCAGGTCTTCGACGTGTACGAGGGCCGTGAAGGCGATCTCGTGACGGGCATCGTCCAGCAGGTCGACAACCGTTACGCCATCCTCGACCTGGGTGACGCCGAGGCGATCGTCCCCGGCTCTGAACGCATCCCCTATGAGCGGCTCGAACGCGGCAACCGTGTGAAGGGCGTGATCATCGAGGTTCGGGGCGAAGGCAAAGGCCCCCAGATCGTCGTCTCGCGCAGCCATCCGGACCTCGTGCGTCGGCTGCTCGAACTGGAGGTGCCGGAACTCGTCGATGGCACTATCGAGATCGTTGCCATCGCCCGCGAGCCGGGGCACCGAACGAAGATCGCCGTGGTCAGCCACGAACCGAACGTCGACCCCAAGGGAGCGTGCGTCGGAGCACGTGGCTCGAGGGTTCGTCAGGTCGTGAACGAACTGCGTGGCGAGAAGGTCGACGTGGTCCAATGGCGCGAGGACACCCGCCAGTTCATCGCCGAGGCGCTGGGCCCCGCCAAGATCAAAGATGTTCTGATCAACGAGGAAGAGAAGGTCGCCGAGGTCATCGTGGGCCAGCACCAGCTTTCCCTGGCGATCGGCAAAGAGGGCCAGAACGCCCGCCTGGCAGCCCGACTGTCCGGCTACAAGATCGACATACGATCCGACGAACCCGAGCCAGAGCGTGAGCCCGCAGCCGGAGCTGTCGAAGTGGCCGAATCCGCCGACACCGACGATGCTCCGGTCGAAGAGTCCGATGTCGCTCCCGTTGCCGAGGGCGACGACACTCCGGTCGCGGCGGTCGAGCCCCAGACGGGTGATGGCGAAGACGCTGCCGGCGAAGAAGAGTGACGTGAGGTGGAGTGAGAGTGGCGAAAGTACGTATTTATGAGATTGCGCGGGACCTCGACCTCGAATCGAAGGACGTCCTCGACAAGGCGTTAGAACTCGGTTTCGAAGTGAAGACGGCCTCCTCGAGTGTCGAGGAAAGCGATGTGGATCTCATCAAGCTCGCCTT
>JBBDWN010000150.1:2034-4819 GCA_040902855.1 Acidimicrobiia bacterium
AGCCGAACCGGAGTCCGCAGAAGAGCCTGACTCGGCGAGCGGTGACATCGGAATCGCCACGGTGCACGAAGGGATGTCCGTCGCCGAGTTCGCCGAGGCGATCGGGGCGGCGGCAAGTGAGGTCGTCAAGGCGCTGATGTTGCGCGGACGGCCCGCAGGCGCGGCCGCGCAGATGCCTTCGGACATGTTCGAAGAGATCGCAGAGACCTTCGACGTCATCGTCGATCTCGCCGAGCCGCCCGCCGCCGAACCAAGCGGTCCTGCCACCGCAGAGATGCCGGTGTTCGAGGACTCAGAGGCCGACCTCGTGGCCCGTCCGCCCGTGATCACCGTCATGGGCCACGTCGACCACGGCAAGACATCGCTCCTCGACCACATCCGCAAGGCCAAGGTCGTCGAAGGTGAAGCCGGTGGAATCACCCAGCACATCGGTGCATATCAGGTGGACGTCGGCGACAACCGCCTGACATTCATCGACACGCCCGGTCACGAGGCATTCACGACGATGCGCGCCCGCGGGGCGGACGTCACCGACATCGTCGTGCTCGTGGTGGCAGCCGACGACGGTGTGATGCCTCAGACCATCGAGGCCATCAGTCACGCCAGGGCGGCCGGGGTCGAACTGGTCGTGGCGATCAACAAGATGGACCTCCCGGCAGCAGACCCGATACGGGTACGCACCGAACTCACCCAGCACGGTGTCATCGTCGAAGAACTCGGTGGCGACGTGACATCGGTCGAGGTTTCGGCCCAGACGGGCGCCGGCATCGACAACCTTCTCGAAGTCCTCGACCTCATCGCCCAACTCCAGGAGTACAAGGCGAACCCCAAGCCGTCTGCCACCGGCGTCGTCATCGAGTCCCAACTCGATCCAGGAATGGGCCCCACGGCGACCGTGATCATCAAACGAGGAACGCTCCAGCAGGGCGATTCGTTCGTGGCAGGGGCGGTGGCCGGCCGCGCCCGGGCACTGATGGATCACGAAGGAAACCGATTGAAGTCGGTCGGACCCAGCGCTCCGGTGCTGATCATGGGCTGGTCCGACGTCCCCACGGCTGGCGACATCCTCGAAGTCGTCAAGAACGACAAGGAAGCACGGTCGATCGCAGCAGACCGGGAGCAGTCCATCAAGGAAGAGGGCCAGGGGACGATCACGGGACGTGAACGTCTGCAGGGTCTTCTCGAGCAATTGCGGTCCGAGGACACCGAAATGCGGGTGATTCTGAAGACGGATGCCCACGGCTCGCTCGAAGCGCTCAAGGAAGCCATCGCCAAGATCACCCGTGAAGACGGTCGGATCGACGTCCTCCACGGAGCGGTCGGCGGAATCAACGAGAACGACGTGACCCTGGCCGAGGTGACTGGAGCGATCATCATCGGCTTCAACGTCCGGCCCGACCCGAAGGCTCGCCGGTCGGCGGAGGAGTCCGGCATCGAAATCCGCACCTACAGCATCATCTACGAGCTGCTCGACGAGCTCGAAGCATTTCTGGTCGGTCAACTGTCGCCTGACCACGAGGAAGTGGTGCTTGGTTCGGCAGAGGTGCGGGCGCTGTTCAAGGTGCCGAGAGCCGGGACGATCGCAGGATGTCACGTCACCGAGGGCGTCGTACAGAGAAGTGCGAAGGCTCGGCTTCTACGCGACGGCGTTGTCGTCTTCGACGGTCGCATCGATTCGTTGCGGCGGTTCAAGGATGACGTTCGCGAGGTGGCATCCGGCTTCGAGTGCGGAATCGGCCTCGAGAACTTCAACGATGTGAAGGAAGGCGACGTCATCGAGGTCTACGAGATCCGCGAGGTCGCCCGCACCTGATGCACGCCGCGGCCATGCGGATCGAGTGTCACATTCCGGACAGCGACTCGCTGAAGGACAAGCGCAAGGTGATCCGTCCCTTCGCAGACGGCCTCCGACGCCTCGCCTCGCTGAGCGTCTCCGAGGTCGATCTGCACGACACGTGGCAGCGGTCGGTGTTCGGGGTGGCGATCGTGGCACCGGATGCGCCGGAGTTGGAGCGACTCATCGATCGCGTGCGGCGCTACGTTGACGATCAGCTCGAGATGAGCGTCGTCGACGTCAAGGTCACATATCTGGAGGCACCCGATGGGTGAGGCGTCATTCTCCCGCATGCGCAGGGTCAATTCGATCGTCCGCCAGGTGCTCGCCGAACAGGTCGAGCTCCTGAAGGATCCGCGGCTCGGGTTCGTGTCGATCACCGGTGTCGATACCGCTCCCAACCTGCGCCGTGCCGTCGTCTACTTCTCCTCGCTCGACCAGTCGACCATCGCCGAGACCCAGGCCGCGCTGGACGCTGCCGCCCCCCGGTTGCGCCGGGTCCTGGGAAGCCAGGTCCGTATGAAATACATCCCCGCCCTCGAGTTCAAGCCCGACCACGGCATCACCGAAGGTGAGAGAATCGACGCTGCCCTTCGCAAGATCCAGGAGCCGACCGATGACGAATGACCCGTTCGACGAAGCTGTCTCGGTACTCGCAGACAGCCGGCATCTCGTCCTCGCCTGCCACGTCGGTCCTGACGGCGACGCCCTCGGATCGATGCTCGGCCTCGGTATGGCCGCCAAGCAGGCCGGGAAAACGGTCATCGCCTCGTTCGGCACCCCGTTCACCGTTTCCGAGAATTACCGCTTCCTCAATACGGATCTATTGGTTCCGCCGTCCCAGGTGCCCGACGCACCCGAGGTCATGGTCACATTCGACGCCGGCTCCGCCGACCGTCTGGGGGAACTGGCCAAGGCAGCGAGCAACGCAGAGACGGTCGTGGGGGGGGA
>JBBDWN010000150.1:4829-13950 GCA_040902855.1 Acidimicrobiia bacterium
CGTGGTGATCGATCACCACGTCACCAACACGGGCTTCGGCAAGGTGAACCTGATCGACCCCACGGCCGCTGCCACCGCCGAGATCGTCGTGATGCTGCTGGAACGGCTCGGGTGGCCGGTCGACGAGGAGATCGCGACCGCGCTCCTGACCGGGTTGGTGACCGACACCGGCCGGTTCCAGTACTCGAACACCACGCCGCGAACGCTGGAGGCCGCCGCCCGGATGGTGGAAGCCGGCGCACGACCCGAGATCATCGGCCAGCACGTCTACGAGGAGACGCCGTTCGGCTATCTCCATGCGGCCGGGGCGGTCTTAGGCAGGGCGCAACTGGACGCCGAGCGGCGGCTCGTGTGGTCGGTTCTCACCATCGACGACTTGAAGTCGGCGCAAATTTCGCCCACAGACACCGATCCGCTGATCGACGTCATACGCACGGCCGTCGAGTCGGACGTGGCCCTGTTGATCAAGGAGGTCGACGGGGGAAAGGTCAAGGCGAGCCTGCGATCCCGCGGGCGAGTCGACGTCGGCGCCATCGCCGTCGAGTTGGGCGGGGGAGGCCACCACAACGCAGCAGGATTCACCTTCGCAGGCACCGCGGAGGCAGCTGTGGAGGCGGTCCGGTCCCGGCTGGACCCGGTCGAGTGACCACCGGCTTTCTCGTCGTCGACAAACCTTCGGGTATCACGTCCCACGACGTGGTGGACAAGGTTCGGAGGGCGACCGGCATCAAGAAGGCCGGCCACACCGGGACACTCGACCCGCTCGCGACCGGGGTGGTGGTCGTCGCCGTCGGCGGGGTGACGAGGTTGATCCGCTTCCTCCAGGACCTCGACAAGGAGTACGTCGCCACCGCCCGTTTCGGGGTCGCCACCGACACCCTGGACGCAGACGGCGCGGTTACCGACGAGGTCGCGATGTCGGTGACGATCGATGATCTCGAATCAGTCCGATCGCAGTTCGTGGGGGAGATCCAGCAGGTCCCGCCGATGGTGTCGGCCCTCAAGAAGGACGGACAGCGGCTCTACGACCTTGCACGACAGGGGGTCGAGGTCGAACGCGAGTCCCGCACGATTCACGTCCATGAATTGGAGTTCTTGGACGTCGGTGACGGTGAGCACCCCCTCGTCACGTTCCGCGTCGTCTGTGGAAAGGGGACCTACGTGCGGTCGTTGGCCGACGATCTCGCCCGCGCCCTCGGCGGCGTCGCGCATCTGACGACGCTGCGCAGAACCCGCAACGGTGCGCTCATGGCTGAGGCGGCGGTACCGGTTGACCAGCTCGATCGATGGAGGGAACACCTCGTGACGCCGTCGGACGCGCTCAGCCACCTCCCGATCCTCGAGGCGGATGAGGAGATGGTTCGCCACGTGCGTAATGGCAGGTCGCTGGCCGTCGCGGGTCGGTCCGATGGACTCCTCAGGGTGCTCGGCACGGATGGCACACTGATCGCGGTGTACCGAATCGAAGACGGAGTCGCCCGGCCGGAGGTAGTGCTGGCGTGATCCTGCGCGGCGATCCGTTCGGCTGGCACATCGATGCCGACTCCACTGCCGTGGCCATCGGCGTGTTCGACGGCGTGCACAGGGGGCATCAAGAGGTCATGAAGGATCTCACCGCCATGGCGCGGAACCGGGGCATCGTTCCTGTCGCCCTCACCTTCGATCCGCATCCGCTGGAGTTTCTCGCGCCCGACCACGCCCCGGATCTGCTGACGACCGTGGAGCAGCGCGCCGAGTTCCTCGGCCAATGCGGAGTCGAAATTCTCGGAGTGCTTCCGTTTCTCGAGATTCGGGATCTCGACCCGCGAGCGTTCGTGACCGAGATCCTCTGTCTGCGATTGAAGGTTGCAGCCATCGCCGTTGGCGAGAACTTCCGATTCGGACGCGATCGCGGAGGGGACCCCCGACTCTTGTCCGAACTGGGTGAGGTGAACGGCTTCACCGTCGACGTCGTGGAGATGGTGGGTGACGGCGGACCAGACGGAGTCATCTCGTCGACCCGGATCCGCGAACTACTCAAGGCCGGAGACGTGAAGATGGCGGCGGCACTGCTTGGGCGGCCGTTCGTCTTGACGGGACCGGTGATCCACGGTGATGCTCGCGGCCGGTCGATCGGGTTCCCGACCGCCAATCTCCACGTTCCAGAGCGCATGGCAATCCCGGCCGACGGCGTCTACGCCGCCCGGGTGCACCGTCGCGGCGTCGTATATCCGGCTGTTGTCAACATCGGCGTCCGACCCACCTTCGGCGTCAGCGCCCGAACGATCGAGGCTCATCTGCTCGACTTCGAAGGGGATCTGTACGGTGAGTCCATCGAACTGCACTTCATCGATCGGATCCGCGAGGAGCGTCGATTCGACGGCGTCGAAGCGCTGACCACCCAAATCGCAGCGGACCGTGACCAGGCTGCGCACATCCTCGAGGAGACCGCATGACCGAACGCATTCGCACTGCGAGCCCCTTCGAAGAGCGCTACGGATTCTGCCGAGCGCTCCGCGTGGGCAACCGAATCGAAGTGGCGGGCACCGCTCCCATCCCGCAGGACGGATCGCCGACTCCGAAGGACGCCCACGGTCAGATGCTGCTGTGCGGGCAAATCGCGATCGAGGCGTTGGAGCGCCTGGGCGGATCAGTGACAGATGTGATCCGGACGAGGATGTTCATCACCGATGCCGTCGATGCCGACGCCGTCGGCACTGCTCATGGGACCCTCTTCGGAGCGGCCCGCCCGGTCTCGACGATGGTCGTGGTGGCTGGCTTGCTCGATCCGGTGTGGCGTGTCGAAATCGAGGTGGAGGCTGTGGTTTCGGATTCGCCTCGTTCCGACGAGGTGGTATCGTGACGGTGTCCCGCTTCGGGACCACCCCTCTTCCGAGGAACACAGGACCTTTTTCGCGCATATGAAGACCACGCAAGAGATCATCACCGAGTACGGAACCCACGACTCGGACACCGGCTCACCCGAGGTGCAGGTGGCGCTCCTGTCGGAGCGCATCAACCATCTGACAGAGCACCTCCGCGAGCACAAGCACGACCACCACAGCCGGCGAGGCCTGCTGATGATGGTGGGGAAGCGTCGCCGTCTCCTGAACTACCTGCGACGCCAGGATGTCGAGCGTTATCGCTCTCTCATCGCGGCGCTCGGTCTGCGTCGCTGACGATTCTCGGAAGGAGCAGCGAATGGCTGCTCCTTCTGCGTTCCGGCCTCACGGCCGGGATCACCTCCCGGGGCGTCGCCCCGGAGACAAACACGATGGAGTCAGTCGGTTGCTAGTTGCGACCTTTCGGTGAAGCCGAACGGTGACAACTGGTAACGGACCGGACTCCCTGACAAGAGGAGAAACCGTGTCCGAAATCACGGTATCCGGCGAGGTTGGCGGCAAGACGCTGTCCTTCTCGACCGGAAAATACGCCGGACAGGCAGACGGCGCCGTCGTCGCCCGTCTCGGCGAAACCGAAATACTGGTCACCGCCACTGCGAACAAGCGACTCCGCGAAGGTGTCGACTTCTTCCCGCTGACGGTCGACTTCGAAGAGCGGATGTATGCCGCGGGCCGGATTCCCGGTTCGTTCTTCCGCCGCGAGGGCCGTCCGAGTGAGCAGGGGATTCTCGCCTGCCGTCTCGTCGACCGGCCGCTGCGTCCGTCGTTCAAGGACGACTACCGCTGTGAGACCCATGTCGTCATGACGACCCTCTCGGTGGACGACGAGAACCCGTTCGACGTGATCGCGCTGAACGGCGCTTCCGCCGCGCTGAGCGTGAGCTCGATCCCGTTCGAAGGTCCCGTCGCCGGAGTCCGGCTCGCCCTCAAGGACGGTGAGTGGATCCCGTTCCCGACATACGACCAACTCGACGAGTCCGTCTTCGAACTCGTGGTGGCAGGCGGTCGGAACGCCGAAGGCGGCATCGACATCATCATGGTCGAAGCCGGTTCCACTCCTGATGGGCTCCGTCTCATCGCCGATGGTGCGACACCTTCGGACGAGGACACCGTGGCTCGTGGGCTCGAAGAGTCCAAGCAGTACATCGGCGAACTCGTCGACCTGCAGAACGAATTGGCCTCCAAGGTCACGAAGGTCGAGGTCGAATGGCCCGTTGCCATCGACTACACCGACGAGATCATCGCTCGGGTTGAAGAGATCGCCCGTCCCAAGCTGACCGAAGCCGTCCGCACGGCGGACAAGGCAGAGCGCAAGGCTGCGGAAGCCGCCGCATTCGACGCCACGATGGCCGAGTTGACCTTTGCCGACGACGATGCAGAGGGTCCTGGCATGGCCAAGAGCGCCTTCAAGGCGGTTCTCAAGGACATGATGCGGGAACGTGTCGTCGAAGACGGTGTGCGTCTCGATGGACGCAGCGCCACGGACATTCGTCCCCTCTCGGCCGAGATCGGTGTCGTCGCTCGTGCGCACGGCTCTGGCCTCTTCCAGCGTGGTGAGACCCAGGTCTTGAACATCACGACCCTCGGAATGCTGAAGATGGAGCAGATGCTGGACGACCTCGGCCGTGAAGACGGCAAGCGGTACATGCATCACTACAACTTCCCGCCGTTCTCGACCGGTGAGGCCGGCTTCATGCGCGGTCCGAAGCGTCGTGAGATCGGCCATGGAGCACTTGCCGAAAAGGCCGTCCATCCGGTCGTTCCGACCGAAGAGGATTTCCCGTACGCGGTTCGTCTCGTCTCCGAGGTGTTGTCGTCGAACGGATCGACGTCGATGGCTTCGGTGTGTGCCTCCACGCTCTCGCTCATGGATGCAGGCGTCCCGATCTCAGCACCAGTCGCAGGTATTGCCATGGGGCTCATCTACCGCGGCGGCAAGTACGTCACTCTCACCGACATCCTCGGTGCAGAAGACGCCCTCGGCGACATGGACTTCAAGGTGGCGGGAACGGCTGACGTCATCACCGCCCTCCAGCTCGACACCAAGCTGCAGGGTCTCCCCAGCGAGGTGCTGACGGGTGCGCTGGCTCAGGCGAAGGACGCCCGTCTCAAGATCCTCGAGGTCATGACTGCGACGATCGCCGAACCGCGGGCCGAGCTGAACAAGAACGCCCCGCGCATCGAGTCGATCGAGATCCCCAAGGAGAAGATCGGCGAGGTCATCGGACCGAAGGGCAAGGTCATCCGCGAACTCGAAGAGTCCACCGGTGCGACGATCGAGATCGAGGAGGAAGGCAACATCGGCATCGTCCGCATCGCCTCCACCGACAGCGAGGTTCTCGCCGCCGCCAAGGAAAGGGTCATGCAGATCGCCTTCCCGCCGGAGCCGGAACTCGGAGCCGAGTATGTGGGCGAAGTGGTGAACATCACCAAGTTCGGTGCGTTCATCAACATCTTCCCCGGACGTGACGGACTGCTCCATATCTCGCGGATCGACGAGGATCGGCGAGTGGACCGGGTGGAGGACTACCTCTCCCAGGGCCAGAAGCTGAAGGTGCGACTCCGCGAGATCGACGACAAGGGCAAGCTGAGCCTGGAACTCGTCGACAAGATCGAGCCCTCGGAGGCGGTCAAGAATCGGCCGGCCGACGACCGACGCGACGACCGTCGTGACGGTGGTGGCGATCGTGGCCCCCGCAACGACCGTGACCGTGGTGGCCGTGACGGCGGGAACCGTGACGGCGGGAACCGTGACAGCGCCAGTCGTGACGGCGGGAACCGTGACGGCGGGAACCGGGACAGCGGCAATCGTGACAGCGGGAACCGCAACGATCGTGACCGAGGCAACCGCGCCGAGCCGGCCAGTGCTGACACGGGTGGCGATCGTCGCCGCCCCGCTCGTTCCTTCGACGAGGCGTTCGAGGAGATCGACCCCAAGTAGCTGAACAATCCCCAGCTCAGACGACACCCACCTCGACCGAGGTGGGTGTCGTCGTTTCCGGATCAGCGCATTGTCGCTTTTGGTCGGGCTAGCGCGCCAAAAATAGTGCGCTACGCGTACCAAAAGCGGGTTTAGCGGACGAGTGGCTTGTACTTCAGGCGACTTGGGCGGGTGGCGTCGACTCCGAATTCGTTCTGCATCCACTCTTCGTACTCGGAGTAGTTGCCGGGGAAGAACCGAACGTTGGAGTTGCCTTCGAAGGCGAGGATGTGGGTGGCGATCCGGTCCAGGAACCAGCGATCGTGGCTGATGACGATGACACAGCCGGGGAAGTCCTCGATCGCGCCTTCGAGCGCTCGCAACGTGTCGACGTCGAGATCGTTCGACGGCTCGTCCAGCAGGATGACGTTGCCTCCGGTGCGGAGCATCTTCCCGAGATGAACCCGGTTTCTTTCCCCGCCTGACAGCTCACCGACTCGCTTCTGCTGATCCGAACCCTTGAAGTTGAGCGATGCCACGTATGCCCGCGAGTTGATCTCCCGGTTGCCGATCTTGAGCAGGTCACTTCCCCCGCTTATCTCCTCGAACACGGTCTTGTCCGGATCCAGGGCGTCCCTGGTCTGGTCGACGTAGGCGAGGTCGACCGTCGTTCCTACATCGACCGAACCTGCGTCGGGTTGCTCTTGGCCGGTGATCATCCGGAAGAGGGTTGTCTTGCCTGCCCCGTTGGCGCCGATGATGCCGACGACGCCTGCCGGGGGGATGGAGAAGTCGAGGTCGTCGATGAGGAGGCGGTCGCCGTATCCCTTCGTCAGGTTTTCGACTTCGATCACCCGGTCGCCGAGGCGCTGGGTGAAGGGGATCGAAAGCCGCAGGGCGTCGTCTCGCCTGTCCACCGACGACGCCTGCGACACCAACTGCTCGTAGGCGGCAAGGCGGGCCTTGCCCTTCGCCTGCCGGGCTTTCGGCGACATGCGCACCCACTCCAGTTCGCGACTGATGGTTCGCTGGCGAGCCGAGGCTTCCTTCTCCTCCTGTTGGAGGCGGGCCTGCTTCTGTTCGAGCCACGACGAATAGTTGCCTTCGAAGGGATAGCCGCGTCCCTGATCCAGCTCGAGGATCCATCCGGCGACGTTGTCGAGGAAGTAGCGGTCGTGGGTGATGGCGATGACCGAACCTGGGTAGTCCTTCAGGAACCGTTCCAGCCAGGCGACGGATTCGGCGTCGAGGTGGTTGGTGGGCTCGTCGAGCAAGAGCAGATCGGGCGAACTCAGGAGGAGTCGACAGAGCGCCACCCTCCGTCGCTCGCCACCCGACAGATTGCTCACCGGGGCGTCGGCCGGGGGTACGCGCAGGGCGTCCATCGCGATGGCGACCTTGCGATCCAGTTCCCAGGCACCTGCGGCTTCGATCTTCTTTTCGAGGACCGCCTGTTCTTCGCCGAGCTTGTCGTAGTCGGCATCCGGATCAGCCCACGCCGCCAAGACCTCGTTGTAGCGGTCGATGAGGGCCTGGGTCTGGGCGACGCCGTCCATGATGTTGCCGAGGACATCCTTCGAGTTGTCGAGCTGAGGCTCCTGGTCGAGCATCCCGACGGTGTAACCGTCACCGAGACGCGCTTCGCCCGTGAACTCGGTCTCGGTGCCTGCCATGATCCGCAACAGGGTCGATTTGCCCGCTCCGTTATGGCCGATGACGCCGATCTTGGCGCCGTAGAAGAACGAGAGGGAGATGTCCTTCAACACGTCGCGGTTTGGGGGGACGTGCTTCGAGCACTTGTACATGGAGAAGATGAATTCGGGCACCCGGCCGAGGGTAGTGGCGGGTCAACCCACCATCGTCAGGCCGCCCGAGACGCTCAGGACCTGTCCGGTGATGAAGGCGGCGTCGTCCGAAGCGAAGAAGCAGATCGCGCCGGGAAGGTCCTCGGGCTCGCCGATTCGGCCGAGCGGAATGGCGCGTCGAAACGCTTCTCGCAGCTTGTCGGGATTTGAAGCGCTCTCGGTGACGCCGTCGAGCAGCGCGGTGTCGGTCGGGCCAGGGCACACGACGTTGAACGTGATCCCGTCCCTGGCATGCTCCCTGGCGAGCGTCTTCGACAGACCGAGCATCCCTGCTTTGCACGCCGCGTACACCGCCTCACCCGAGGAGCCCACCCGAGCCGCGTCGGATGCGACGAAGATGACTCGTCCGAACTGTCGCGAGGCCATGCCGGCAAGAACGGCGTGGGTGACGTTGAGGGGTCCGATCAGATTCACGTCGATCAGCCGTCGCCACTCGTCAGGATGGGTGTCTGCGAACGGCTTGAACATGTCCCATCCGGCGTTGTTGACCAGGATGTCGACCGGTCCCAGATCCCTTGTGATCCCCTCCATGGCCGAGTCGACTTGGTTTCGATCGGTGATATCGCATCGGTAGGCGCGGGCGGTGCCGCCGGCGGCGGTGATGGCATCGGCGACCGAGTCGGATGAGGTTTCGGAGAGATCAAGGACGGCCACCCTGGCACCTTCGGAGGAGAATCGAACAGATGTCGCCGAGCCGATCCCGCCGCCACCCCCGGTGACGACGACAACCCGATCCTCGAGGCCCCTCACTGTCCGCCCATTGGTGGCATCGAGGCAGGCTACCGCTGCGGGATCACATGTCGCCGCCGACCAAGCCAGTCGAGAGGAAGATGAGTCCTGCCGCGGGCACTGCGGCAGCCATGAGCACATACCGCACTCGCGAGGGAGGCCGGTTCCCGTCGATCGACGGCCGGAACGCGACGGAAAACGCCCACATCTCGAATGCCAACATCGGCGCATACCAAACGGAGGCAAGGACGACGTCTCCGACGTCGAACCTCCAGTTGTCGGCGATTCCGCCGATGACCGGTATCTGGCTGGCGATCGCTCCGACGCCGAGCACTCCCCGGAGCCAAGCCGGTCTCGGACGGCCGAGGGCGATCGCACCCAGGATCACAGCCGGCCACATGACCGCTCCGCCCGCCCCCAGGAGGGCCAGGCTCCCGAAGCTGAGCCGCCACCACCCCGCCCCGCCGACCGCCCTCCGATGCCAGGCCAGGCCGAGGACCGTCCCGCAGATGACTGACGCGCCGAGGATGAACAGGGTGCCTTCCCAACTGAATTCCGGTGAGGCGCTGATGAAACGCATCCAGGCCCGCATCGCCACACCCCAGGCGAGTCCGAAGAACGCGCCAAAGAGGATCGGGTGCCGTTGGACGACCGTGGGCTGAGCAGATGTTCGAGTTTTCGTGTCGTACATCGATTCTCCTTTCGATGTACGGACGTCCGGGCGG
>JBBDWN010000151.1:0-13888 GCA_040902855.1 Acidimicrobiia bacterium
GTGGGCGGCGACGAGTATCTCGGTCGACCCTCCCTCCGTGTACGGGTAGAGGTTGATCACCAGGCCGACGACGGCGAATGGGGCAATCGTCAGGAGGGTCTTGCGCAGGGAGAGCCGCCGCCGACGGGCGAAGAATCCGGCGAGGAACGGTATGACGAGCAAACCCAGGTTGCGGACCAGCCACCGCGACTCTTCGCCAGGGAATCCGGCGACCAGGCGCACGATCTGGATGGCCACCGCAGCCGCGACAGCGAACATCAGCATCTCCACCCAACGGCTGTCGGGTTCGGACTGGTCGGCCCGTCCGGCGAGGCCGAGTTGTCTCCACAACCGGCCGCTGTGCTGACGGGCGAACTCTGCTGACAGTTCGTCGATCCCGCCCATGCGCTTGACGGCGATCAGGAAGGCCTCGTCTTCGTCGAGGCCGGCTGTGGTCAGATCGGTGACCTGGTCGCGCAGGTGGACCTCCAACTCCTCCACATCCCGGCCGTCCATCGCCGGACCCTGGGCAACGAACGCCCGCCACTCTGCGATATCGGATTCCAGACGTTCCACGTCATGCCTTCCCGAGTGTGAGGGAGGTTGTGTCGAAGCCTCCCCAGATGTCTTTCAGTGCCCGCGTCACGGTGTCCCACTGCCGCTTGTGCTCTGCCAGGGCCGCGTGGCCCTCGTCCGTGATTGCGTAGTACTTTCGACGTCGCCCTTCGGGCGGCGTCCGCCATTCGGTGGTCACGTACCCGAGTCGTGCCAGCCGATGGAGCAGCGGGTAGAGCATTCCGTCGGTCCACTCGAACTCCCCGTCCGAGAGCTCCCGAACGCGCTTGATGATGGCGTATCCGTAACTCTCGGATTCGGAGAGGATCGCCAGCACCAACGGTGTCGCCGAAGCCGCCACGAGGTCTTTGTCTATCTGCACCGCTCGCTCCGATACCTAGATTCGGAATGCATAGCAGTGCAATGTATCACAATCTCGTTTGGCTTTCTAGCCAAACCCTGGGTTCAGGACCACCTATACGGTGGTTTTCCCGCACGAGAACGGCGAGACAAGACGCTGATCCGACTGCACCGCGCGCAATGACCCGGGGATCAGCCGCGGTGCTTCTCGAGGCCGTCGAGGATCAGATCCAGTCCGAATGCGAACTCGATGGCGTACTGGTCGGCGGTGGTGACGTACTCGGTCGCCATCTCGCTCAGGTGCGGGTACTTCCCCGATCGGGAGCGCCTTCTCGTCGGAGGCTTCTGATGGGGTGAAGGTCATGGCGGTCTCTTGGACCACAAACCCGTAGATGTAGCTGTCGAGCAGCCAGAAGGCGTGACCGGCCATCCTCGCCCCCTGTCTCATGGTCTTCTGCTCGCTGGTCCTCCGAACGCGTGTCAACCGGATGGCCAACATCGTGTTGAGCGTCGCCAACGCACTCACCGTGGTGGCGGGTGCGATCGGCGAGTGGGCACTACTACGTCCTCGGCAGTGTCGTCGAAGTGCCCTGCTGGTCGCCATCGCCTACTACGCCTGGTCCTGGGCGCGAGAGATCGCGACGTCCTCCGATGCGGGACAAGTCCCGCTTCCCGCCGAACTGTGGGCTCCCGAACACACTGAGCGTGTTCCACAACCCTGGATACCGAACTCCCCCACCCAGGCGGGCGTGCTCAGTCGAGGTCGAGGCGGACGAGCAGGCTCACCCGGTCCCGACGATGTCCTGAGGCCTGTCGAACTCGTGCGCGAAAACCACCGTATAGGTGGTCCTGAACCCAGGGTTCGACCCACGGCCGCGTAGGCTGACGGACATGAAGGCAGTCGTCCGCGACCGTTACGGCTCACCTGATGTGTTGCGGGTAGAAGAGGTTCCGATGCCAACACCGGGAGCCAACCAGGTGCTCGTCAAGGTCGCCGCCACGTCGATCAACCTGTCCGATTGGGAAGGTCTGCGCGGGTCCCCGATGTATGCCCGGATCGGAGGCCTTCGGTCCCCGGCGTGGCGCACCCTCGGCTCCGACATCGCCGGAACGGTGGAGGCCGTCGGGTCCGATGTCACCGCATTCGTTCCCGGTGACGAGGTCTACGGCGACAACCTCGCACTGATGGGGGGCTTCGCCGAGTACGCGGTGGCCCCGGCGGGTGTGCTTTCTCACAAGCCGAAGACGTTGACGTTCGCTGAAGCCTCGACCATTCCTCAGGCAGGGCCGATCGCATTGCAGGGGACTACCGGCGCGGGCCCGGGACAGCGGATACTGATCAACGGAGCGGGCGGCGGCTCCGGGTCCTTCGCCATCCAGCTCGCCAAGAGCGCCGGAGCGCACGTGACCGGTGTCGACAACGCCGCCAAGCTCGAGTTCATGCGATCGGTGGGGGCAGACGAAGTCGTCGACTACCGAAGCGAGGACTTCACCCGCGGCGAGCCCTACGACGTCGTGCTCGATCTCGTTGCCCACCGCTCGGTCTTCGCCTACCGACGGGCGCTGGCGCCCGGTGGCCGGTACCGATGTGTCGGCGGGTCGGTGAGGTCGTTGCTTCGGATCGTCACGTTCGGAGCGCTCGCGAGCCGTATCACCGGTCGGTCCATGGGACTCCTCATCGTCAAACTGGGACCGAAACACTTCGAGCCGCTCGCCTCACGGTGCGTGTCGGGCGAGGTCGACATCCACATCGACCGCACCTTCCGTCTCGAAGAAGTGCCGCAGGCCTTGGCCCACGTCGGCGAAGGTCGAGCGCTCGGCAAAGTCGTCATCGAATCCGAGTGACCTCGGATCGCTTTTTAGCGGGGCAGCGGTTTGTTTTTGAACCGCAACGCAGAGCAGAAGCGGGTCACGACCCAACCGTCAGAGTGAAGAAGGCGGGGTCAGAGGGTGGAACGACCGTGTGGGTCACGGCGATCAGATCGCCATTCGTGACCCGCGCCAGCCCTTCGGCGAAGTTGGTCATCAAAAGGTCGTGGTTCCACACGAACGCCGGGCGAGCGATCGGGCTCACCAGGTTCATCCACCACTTGGATGTTTGGACCAGCCACGTGAACGACAGCGCCGTTCCCTGCTCCTCGGTCCGGCTGAACCGGAAGAGGCCGCTGCCTTCCAGATCGCCGCTGGACTCGACGAGGATGTGGCTGGGCGAGGTCTCGATCACTTCGGTGACATAGGTGAAGCCGTACCGGAAGGGAGTCGTGACCCGGTACCGGTATCTCGCCCCGAGCGATCCGGGACTGGCCCCATCGAGGGATTCGACCTGGCGAGCCCATCGCCACCAGGTGGGCCATCGGGTGTAGTCCGAGAGCGCGTATTCGACAGAATCGGGGGGAGAGGTCAACTCCATTTCCGTCAGGAAGTGATAGCGGCCGGCCATCGGCGGAACGCTACCCCCGCACCGGGCGCGCGCTCTTCGAGCACGTCACCGCCGAATCAGGCGTCGGCGTTCCCCCGAACGCTGGGCGTAGACCGGATGGCGGTTCTCAGATGGACGAGATTCGACGCCATGATCCGAACGAGGCGCTGGCGATAGAGGTCGCGTCTCCCGACCGGATGATCCGGTTGCAGTGTCACCGTCATGGTCACTCGAGTCTGGTTGTCGGTCACGGCTTCGAACTCATAGCCGTACCGAACACCGGCTCCCTCCTCGTCTGAGACCAGCTCGAGGAGGCGGTTGGGATCGAATGTGGTGATTTCGACGATCTCCTGGCTGTGACGAGGCACGGTGCGCGTTTGCAGGTAGCGCGAGCCGCGACGGATAGGGCCGACGGAGAGCGCATCGGTCGTGACGATCGCCCGATTCCATGTCGGCGTGTGCCGGAGATCGGATACGAAGGCGAACACCGAATCGATCGGGGCGGAGATGATGACGTCTGTCGAAACCCGGATCGGTCGTGTGAGAGGAGCCTGTGCTTGTGGTTTGAGGTGTGCGGTCATTGTTGGAGATCCTGTTCTGAGGACGGGGGTGTTTTGAATTGGTCGGGTGTGGTCCAGCAGTCCGGGCACTGCATCAGTCCGGCAGCGTCGGCCCGCTTGCGGGTCACGAGGACGCCCGCTTCTCGGGTCGGGCGGCATGCGGGTCGCCGCGGATCGGAGGTCAGCCGGCGATGGCGAAATGGGTCGGTGCCCTGATAGACGACCCCGAGTGTGGAGTCCGAGCGGATGCCGAACGGGGGCAGGACCTTCATACGCGCGCTCTCGGGTGGCAGCGCAACCGGAAGCGACGGGTCCGGGTCATCGGTCTCCCGCCTTCGCCAACCGGTCGAGTCCCGCCAAGGCTGCGCGTGCCTGCTGGAGCCGCGCTTCCCACTCCTCGAGGCGACGGTGGGAAGTCTCGAGAACACTTTCGAATGCTCGGGCGGCGTCTTCGACGCCATGACCTGCGGCGATCGCAACGTCCAAGGTGTCCGCCCGTTCGAGGAGCGTCCCCATTGTCTCCAGTGACATACCGACGGGTTTGAGAGCCTTGACGAGGTGGAGTCGTTCGATGTCCGCCTCGGTGTAGAGCCGGAACCCGCCATCGGTTCGGCCGGAAGGTGACACGAGACCGATCTCCTCGTAGTAGCGGATCGTCCGGAGCGAAAGTCCGACGGTCTCGGCAACTGTTCCAATTTGGTAATGCTCGTCGAGCATGCTGGGTCCTCCAGAAGGGGTATCAGACGAGGCGATCAGGGCGCGCTGGGCAGCGATATGGCTGCGTGACGCAGATTTGGCGGCTCTGCTGACAGCAGTACTCTACCCTAACGTAAGGGAAGAGTCGAACGGAGATCCTGCGACATGATGAAAGCCGTCACCCGCATCGAGATTGCAGACGTGGTGCGATCCGCCTTCGATCGAAACGGTGCAAACCGAACCGACCTGCTGCGCGTCGCTGAGAGCAACCAAGCTCGCCCGCAGGTTCTTGCAGCGCTTGCCGAGTTGCCAGAACGGCGATACGGCGCGATGAACGACCTATGGGAGCACATCGGTCGCTTTCCGATCGACGCGTGAGTCAACCGCAGGGGATGACCGGCACAAGGCAATCGCGATCATCTGCCCGGTATCGGGGATGCCTCGTGGGGTCAGCCGTCGGGGACGCTTTGGGGGCTCCGATGGAGGGGCGCACGCTCGTGACTCAGGCCTATCTCGACCGACTCGAGTCCGATCCGGGGCCACTCCGATACACCGATGACACGGCAATGACCATCGCAGTGGCAGAGTCGCTCACAGTTCGTGGCCGATTCGATGGCGCCGACATGGCGGCGACACTGGCCGCCCGATATGCCCTCGAACCCTGGCGCGGTTACGGAGACGGACCACCCGAAGTCTTCGGCAACCTGGAACGAGGAGTCGCTTGGAACCAAGCGGCGACCTCGCTGTTCGGTGGATCCGGGTCGTTCGGCAACGGTGCCGCGATGCGGGTTGCGCCGGTCGCACTCTTCGGGCATCCCGACACCGATCACGTGGCCGAACTCGCCCGCAACAGTGCCGTCATCACTCACACGCACCCAGAGGGGATCGACGGCGCCGTCGCCCAAGCCGTCGCCATCGACCACGTGTTGGGATTGGCTCTTGGAATAGCACCGGATCCGGTTGCGATGATCGACCGAGTGCGACGCTATGTCACGACCGCCAAGTTCCACCACAAGTTGGAGACGGTCGAGGCGATCGTGTCGACCGGTGACCACAGGCGACTTCCCGTTCTTGGCTCCGGTATCACCGCTCATGCATCGGTACCGACTGCCCTCGCCTGCTTCTTGCTGCACCTTGGATCCTTTCCTGCTGCGGTCAAGGCGGCGATCTCCTTAGGCGGGGACACCGACACCATTGCTGCCATGACCGGGGCGCTGGTCGGGGCACACCTCGGACTTTCAGCCATTCCCGAGCAGTGGCGCGCAGTGGAGGGGGCGGATCAGATCGTCGACCTGGCTGACGCATTGGCGAGGCATCGACCTGACTGAGCCGGGTGCCACTGAATTCCGGTCGGCATCCGACGTCTCGCCCGGCATTGCTAGAGATGGCGCGGGGCAGTCACACAGGCGCCGCCCGGCTGTGCGGGGCAAGCGAAGCCTGGAGGAAGCCGGGACTGCTCAGCTCACGCCGGCGCGACGGTTGCGAGCGCGTGGTCGCGGGCCCTCTTGATGGCGTCGACGGTCAGGTCGACGTCAGCCTCGGTGGTCGACCAGTTGGAGACGGAGATACGGAGGAGGCGCTCGCCCCGCCACACGGTTCCCCCCAGCCAGGCCGTGCCTTCGGCCTGAAGCCAGCGTTCCATCTGGTGTGTCGTCGCCTCGTCGCCGACACGAACGAGCACCTGGTTGAGCACGACGTCGTTGACCACCTCGATTCCTTCGACCGCGTCGAGGGATTCGGCGAAGCGGGCGGCGAGGGTGCAACAGCGATCGACCAAATCGGCGATTCCGGAGCGTCCCAGGGAGCGCAGCGCCGCCCAGGTGGCGAACCCCCGTGCCCGCCGGGAGGACTCCGGGACGAAGTCCCCGCCCCCGAACTCTCGGCCGGCGACCTGTCCCGTCAGGTACGAGGCGGTGTAGGCGAGGGCGGTGGCATGGGTGTCCGGATGGGCGCAGAACGCAAAGCCTGAGTCATAGGGCACGTTCAACCACTTGTGACCGTCGCACGCCCAGGAGTCGGCGAGTTCGATCCCCTCGACGAGATGCCGTCTGGTCGGACTCGCCGCCGCCCACAGCCCGAACGCGCCGTCCACGTGCAGCCACGCCTTGGCTGCTCCTGCGTGTTCGGCGATGGTGCGGAGATCGTCGAAGGCGCCGGTGTTCACGTTGCCTGCCTGGGCGCACACGATGGTGGGGACGGCCGGAGTCGTTTGCAAGATCCGGCGGAGGGCCGTCGCATCCATCGCACCGTCGTCCTTGACAGCGACCGGCACGATCGAGCGCTCACCCATCCCGAGCAATCGGACCGTCCGATCGATGGTGGCGTGGCGCTCTTCTCCGGCGAGGACGCGTATCGGCGGTGCCTCGTACAGGCCGTCGACGCCGATGTCCCAGTTCTGCTGGCGCAACATGTGCCACCGTGCCGCCGTCAGGCCGACAGTGTTCGCCGCCTGACCCCCGGTGACGAATCCGACGGAGGCAGTTGCGGGGATCCCGAGCAAATCTTTGAGCCAGCGCCCGGCAACATCCTCGAACGCCAGCGCCGCCGCAGAGGTGGCCTCGTTGAATGCCACCTGATCCCATCCCGTGGCGAGGATGTCACCGACGAGCGCTGCGTCGAGCGAGCCTCCGACCACGAATCCGAAGTAGCGCGGTCCAGCTGAGGACATGAGGCCGGGTGTCGCCGCGGTCGTCATCTCTTCGATGACGGTTTCGAGCGGTGTGGGTTGGTCAGCCAGCACCGGGTCGAGGGATTCGACGACGTCGCGTCGACTGGCGATCGGGCCGACCCGCGCCTCGCTGAGTCCCTCCCGGTAGTCGGCGATGACGGTGGCCGCATGTTCGAGAGCGTCGCGCAGGTTGGACATCGGCCCACGTTATCGACCGGTGCGGCGACGGGCTGTGTGGAGTCGCTGGGCTGGCGTCATTCCGGGGCGTCTGATTGCCCATCGACAGACCGCGTGGAGAGTCGTACTATTTCAACAACTGTTGAAATAGAGGAGCGACGCCATGTGGGCGATGATCGTGAAGGAGTTCCGGCAGGTCCGGCGTGACCATCGGACGTTGGCGATGATGATCGTGATGCCGGTCGTGTTGCTGGTCGTGTTCGGGTACGCGGCCAGCTTTGACACCTCGTCGATCCCGACGATCGTCGGGGGACCCGCTGCCTCCGAGGTCAGCGCGAGACTCCCCGACCTCTTCGAAGTGGAACGAGTGGACGCAGCGATCGACGCCGAGGAGGCGACTCGGGCGCTCCAGGAGGGCGAAGCGGTGGTCGCTCTCATTGCCGATCCAGCCGGCGGTGTCGCCCTCGTCGACGGCTCCGAACTCTTCTCTGCCCGGGCGGCAGTCCAGGCCCTCACCACTGGCGCGCCTCAGATCGAGATCGACGTTCTGTTCAATCCCGGACTCGATACGTCCGTTGTGCTCGTGCCGGGGCTCGCCGGACTGATCCTGCTGTTCATCGGCACCGTCATCACCAGTCTCGGAGTCGTCCGAGAACGTCAGGCCGGAACCCTCGAACAGCTGGCCGTGATGCCACTCCGTCCCCGAGACGTCTTCATCGGCAAGGTCGCCCCGTACTTCCTGGTCGCCTCCATCGACCTCGTGATCGTCCTTCTCGTCGGGTCGTTCGTATTCGATGTGCCGTTCAACGGTTCGGTCGGCACCCTCGCTCTCGGGTCGGTGCTGTTCCTGTTCGTGACACTAGGAATCGGGGTGCTCATCAGCGGCGTCTCCGAAAACCAGGGTCAGGCAGTCCAGTTGGCGCTGATGACACTGTTGCCCCAGGTATTGCTGTCCGGGATCATCTTCCCGCTCGAATCGATGGCGACCGCCGTGCGGTACATCGGATACGCCCTTCCCCTCACGTGGTTCAACCAGATCGCCCGGGGAGTCATGGTGCGGGGAGCCCCGCTCTCCTCACTCCTCGTGCCGCTCGGAGTCCTCGCCCTCTTTGGAGTCGTCGTGTTCGGCCTGGCAGTGATCCGCTTCCGCCGGGATCTGGCTGCCTCCCACACCGAGTCGGTTGCGGTTGTCGCATGAGTTGGGGACTCGAGCACGTCAGCGTGGACGTCGACAGGGCACCGGCGCTCATCGACGTGGACGCGACAGTCGCGCCGGGAGAAGTACTGGCGATCGTCGGCGGCGACGGGGCGGGCAAGACGACCCTCGCCCGCACCCTCGTCGGACTCCTGCGTGCCAAGACCGGGGTGGTAAGGCGGCCCGAATCGACCCGCATTGGATATCTGCCCGCCACCTCCGGGGTCTGGCCGGACCTCACTGTGACAGAGAACCTCGCCTTCGTCGCCGATGTTCACCGCATGTCCCGCCAGGATCGAGCGTCACGCGTGCATCACCTGCTGGCGGTGACTGAACTGACTGCGGCCGCCGATCGGCTCGGGGCGGACCTGTCGGGAGGCATGCGGCGGAAGCTGGGTTTTGCCATGGCGCTACTCGCTGAACCCGATCTCATCGTTCTCGATGAACCCTCGACCGGCGTGGATCCGGTGAGTCGTGCCGACCTGTGGGCGCTGATGACGGCCGCGGCCGTCGGAGGTGCGGCCGTCGTGTTCACCACCACCTATCTCGACGAGGCCGAGCGTGCTCGCTCCATCTGCGCCCTCGAGGCCGGCAGAGTCCTGGCGTCCGGGACTCTGGGCGATATCGCGGCGTCGGTCCGAGGAGAGATCGTCGATCGACGATCGGACGGGTCTCGGTCGTGGCGGCGCGGCCGTCAATGGCGAACGTGGCGTCCGGACGGCAGCATCCCGGACGGATCCGCCCGGATCGATGCCGACCTGACAGACCTTCTGGTTGCCGCCTCGCTGGCGGCCGAGGAGGCGATGTGATCGCCAAACTCGATCGTGCGACCAAGCACTTCGGAGCCGTTGTTGCGGTCGACGACGTGAGCTTCGAAGTCCGTCCAGGCGAGATCGTCGGGCTGCTGGGAGCGAACGGAGCCGGCAAGACCACGGCCATCCGGATGTTGCTGGGACTGGCGGATCCCACCTCCGGGACTGTCGAGATCTTCGGCGCGCCCGCGAGTCGCGACTCGCTCCGCCGGGTCGGGTATGTCCCGCAGGGCCTCGGGTTGTACACCGATCTCACCGGCCGCGAGAACATGACCTTCCAGGCGGGTGTCTTTGGATTCGAGCCTCTCGAGGCTCCCGGCGACGTGGCCGCCTGGTGGGATGTGACCGTCGAGCGAATGCCCTTGGGGATTCGCCGCCGGGTGGCTTTCGAAGTCGCACTAGGCCATCAGCCGGATCTGCTGGTTCTCGACGAACCGACGTCCGGGGTGGGGCCATTGGGTCGGGCCAGACTGTGGGACACGATCCATGCGGCCTCGGAAGCGGGGGTGGGCGTGCTCGTGACCACTCACTATCTCGATGAGGCAGAACAGTGCGACCGGCTGATCATGATGTCGGCCGGTCGGGTGGTCGCCGCCGGTCGCTTGGAAGACGTCGTGGCGGGCGGCACGGCGGTGACGGTCGAAACCGAATACTGGCAACACGTCTCCGATCTGCTCATCCGATCCGGGCTGCGCGCCTATGTCACCGCCAGCGGTGTCCGGATCCCGGAAGGCGACCCTGACCAGGTCGAACGGCTCCTCGTCGACGCAGGTGTCACCGCAGCGGTCGGGGTCGACCGAGCCACCCTCGACGAGACGTTCGTCCGGTTGTCACGATGATGGCCCGGCGCGGACCGAGACCGGCAGGGGGCGACACCCGCCAAGAGATCCTCGACGCAGCGAGGGCTGCGTTCGCCGAGAGCGGATACGACCGGACCACGATCCGGCGAGTGGCGGCCGACGCCGCGGTCGATCCCGCCCTCGTCCATCATTACTTCGGGACGAAGGAAGACTTGTTCACAGCCTCGGTGTCGATCCCCTTCCCGATCGCACAGTCGCTCCCGGAGATGATCGGGGAGGATCCGGCGAACGCCGGGGAGCGGCTGGCACGCTTCTTCTTCAGCATTTGGGAGGTGCCGGAGGCGAGAGAGGCCCTGTTGGGTCAGCTTCGGCACTCCCTCGTCACCGGCGAACAGCCCGCCATCGCCGGATTCATCTCGGCAGCCGTCCTCGGACGCGTTGCAGAACGGATGACAGGACCCGACAGGGAGCTGCGAGCAGAGCTGGTTGCCTCCCACATGCTCGGCGTGGCCCTGTTGCGTTACGTGGTGAAGATGGAACCGATCGCCTCGGCTGACCCTGAGCAGATCATCGAAATGGTCGCCCCGAGGATCCAAACGTATCTCACCTGAGGGCTTTCGCCTCTGGTCGCCAGGAAGTCACGTTGGTCGAATGGCGGCAGTCACTCGAGAAAGGCCGGATAGTCGTGAGTTATCACTTCAGCGTGACCGTGCAGGAAGACTTCGACCGAGTCGTCGAAAGGACTCGGTCCGCCCTCGCCGAAGAAGGATTCGGAATCGTCTCGGAGATCGACATGGCTGCCATCCTTCGCGAGAAGCTGGGCCATGAGATGAAGCCCTACCTCATCCTGGGCGCATGCAATCCGCCTTTCGCGCTGAAGGCGCTCCTGTCCGATCCGGGGATCGGAACGCTGCTGCCGTGCAACGTGGTAGTTCGTGCGAACGGCGACGGCGTCGTGGTCGACTTCATGGATCCCGAGGCGGTCCTCGACCTCGTCAAGGCACCCGGTGTGCGCGAGGTGGCTGACGACGTCCGCACCCGAATGGAACAGGTGCGAGACACGCTTGCCAACGGCTGGGCTCAGTGAGCATCGATGGCTCTCGACTCCGTCGAGAGCATCCTGCGGTAGACAGTCGAAATCGTCGAGTCAGTGCGAGAATCTCAGGTGATGACGCCGCGCCGGTCGCTTCTTGGGCTGCTGCTGGTGATCGCTGCCTGCGGGGGTGGCGAGCCCCCTCTCGTGCCGGGTGATGATGCCCAGCAGGTGCCGCCGCCCGAAGCCGGATCGGTTGAGATCGTCGGGGTATCGCTCACATCCGGCACAGATCGGTCCACCTTGGGGATCGAAGGGACAAAGCCGACTCCGTGCCACGAGGTGGGCTGGTTCGTCGAAGTCGACGGGTCGGCCGTCGTCACCATCTGGAGCGAACTGCCCGCTCCGGAAGTCGTGTGCGCTCAGGTGATCAAGCCGTTCTCGATCGAAGTCGACCTCGGCCCCCTGGAACCGGGGACCGAGGTCGTGGTCAACGGCGAGGTCGTCGCGACCTCAGGTTGACTCAGGCGTCGAAGGCCTGCTCGAACGCTTCCTCGTACTCGGGCGTCGCCACACCGCTGTAGCCACAGCCGTTCACGACGCCGTCGGTGGCGGTGATCAGGTAACGCTGTCCCACCCCCAGGCTCGGAGTGCCGATCAGCGCTTCGAATCCTGGCGTGTATTTGATCGCCACGACTTCGGCGTCACCGCCGGTGAACCAGCGGTCGACTTCCAAGGTCGCCACCGAGTCGGTCAGTTCGACCACGGTGCCTGCGAAGGCCGGGCTCATCGCTTCCAGAATGGCGACATCGAACTCCAGGCACATCGCCATAGAGTCGCTGCCGTTGGCAGTCAGGACCAGGGGGGTCCGGTCCTCGGACGAGCCGAGTCCTCCGAACAGCGAGGCGCCGCCGATGACGACGACGAGGGCTGCCGCCACTGCACCGATCATGCGGACACGCCGCTGGTCGGTTCGGGGCTGCATCGTTTCTGTTGACATGATGTCCTCCATCAGTTCTCGTGCCCGACTACTTGTGATCGGGTCAACCGTTTCCGAAGAAGGATCGGACGCGGCGAGCCTGTTTCTCAGCTCATCGTCGGTCATGACCGTTCCTCCTTGCTTCTTTCACGGGGTGAGTGTCCGGAGGACGTCTCGTTCTTTCGTGCGGCCTCGAGATTGTCTGCGAGCTTCTTCTTCGCCCGGTGCAAACGGATGGAAGCAGCGTTCGGAGTGAGGCCGAGAACGGCGGCGATCTCGGATGCGTCGAGTTGCTCCCATGCCCACAGACCCAGAAGTTCGCGGTCGGAGTCGGCCAGCCCGTCGAGCGCCGTCTGGAGTTCCGCATCGAAAGGGATGTCCGCAGAGGGCGGGACTGGCCGTTCGGCCTGGGCGCGACGGACGAGACGGAGGTGACGACTGGCGGCCCGGCGGTGGTTGGCAAGCGTGCGTCGTGCCACGCCGTAGGCCCACGGGAGCCGGGCGTTGGGAGGAACGTCGTCGAGACGCCGCCAAAGGGTGAGCATCGTGTCGGCGACGATGTCGTCGACCGCATCAGCGGCGGCGCGTCGGCGCACGTAGCGCTGCACCGGTTCGTACACCTCCGCGGCGAGTTGTTCGAAGCGGTGCCGTCGCCCCGAGCGGGCAGATCGTTCGCCAATCATGGCGATCAGACGACACGTGATGTCACCCGGTTCCCGGGGAGTTGTACCGTGGAACCCGATGGCATCACCAGACGAAGAACGAATCGCACTTTTCCTCGACTACGAGAACCTGGCGATCGGCGCACGGGAAGCTCTGGGCGGTCTCGCCTTCGACTTCAAACCGATCGCCGACGCCCTTGCCGAGCGGGGGAGAGTCGTCTCCCGCAAGGCATACGCCGACTGGTCCTACTTCGACGAAGACCGCCGGATGCTCACTCGCAACCACGTCGAACTGATCGAGATCCCGCAGCGGATGGGGGCGGTTCGCAAGAACGCCGCCGACATCAAAATGGCGGTCGACGCGATCGAAGTTGCCTTCGAACGCAGTTATCTGACCACGTTCGTCATCTGCACCGGGGACTCGGACTTCACGCCGCTCGTCTACAAGCTGCGGGAGCTGAACAAGCGGGTGATCGGCGTCGGAATACGGGCATCGACCTCCAAGCTGCTGCCGCCGGCGTGTGACGAATTCCTCTTCTACGAGAATCTCGAAGGTGTGGAGTTGCGGGATGCCCCGGCCGACACTTCCAAGCCTGATCCGGCCCCACAGGAAGAGGAGCGGTCGGGCGATCAGGACGAGATCCAGCGTCTGATCGCGACGACGGTCAGCGGACTGTCGCGGTCTTCGGGCGATGCCGTGCTGGCGTCGTCGTTGAAGCGGGCGCTGATTCGCAAGGACCCCACGTTTACTGAGGCCGACCACGGGTTCCGGGCGTTCGGCGAGTTGCTGCGTCATCTCGAGTCCAAGCAGGTGATCACGCTGTCCGAAGGCCCGGCCGCCGGCGATCCGGTGGTGTCGCTCGCCTCCAACCCGGATGAGGCGCAGGCGTTCGAGCTTCTGGTGAAGGTGGTGAAGTCGATCGAGGAGAAGAACGGGTCGCCGCAGCTTTCGGGGCTCAAGAACCAGGTCCGCAAGCAGTCACCGGGATTCTC
>JBBDWN010000152.1:0-13885 GCA_040902855.1 Acidimicrobiia bacterium
TCGTCGGACGAACCCTCCACGATCGTCGCCATCGAGCGTTCCAACCCGATGCCGTACGAGCCCATGATGATCGGGTGTGACTGCCCGGCCTCGTCCTGGACGAAGGCGCCCATCGCCTCGGAGTACTTGGTGCCGAGTTTGAAGATGTGTCCGACCTCGACGCCCTTCCACAGGTCGAGACTTCCACCGTCCACGCTGCACGGCTCCCCCGTCTTCACCGCGCGCAGGTCCTGCCAGGCAGTGACGGCAATATCACGATCGACATCGACATCGCGGAGATGCCAATCGTCGTCGTTCGCTCCGGTCACCAGACCGCGGCGACCCTGCAACGCGAGGTCGGCGATGACGGGCAGACCGGACACACCGACCGCCCCCAGGCTCCCGGGCTTCGCACCCAGCAGTTCGACGATCTCGTCCTCCAAGCCGGGACGGGCATCGACAGTCTTGGTGGCATCGATCAGCTTCTGCTCCTGCAGACCGTGATCGCCGCGCAGGAGCACGAGAGTGGGCACGCCGTCCAGCATGTAAACAAGCGTCTTGATCTGTCTGTCGGGTGCCGCGATGTCCTCGAAAGCTTCGGCGAGCGCCCGGATCGTCCGGATTCCGGGTGTGGCGAATCGGGAAACGTCGGGAACCGTGTCCGGATCATCGACAGGGTCGACCTTCGAGGTCGCTCGCTCCACGTTGGCGGCGTAGTCGCACGTGTCGCAGGTGACGATCCAATCCTCGCCCGCCGGGCTGGCGACCATGAACTCGGTCGACTCCGACCCACCCATGATCCCCGACGACGCCTCGACAGGCACCGCCTTCATCCCAAGCCGTTCGAAGATTCGCACATACGCCCCGTGGTGCTTTTCGAAGGCCGCATCGAGACCGGCGGCGTCGACGTCGAGTGAATACGAATCCTTCATCGTGAACTCGCGAACCCGCAGGACCCCCGACTTGGGACGAGGCTCGTCTCGGAACTTCGTCTGGATCTGATACCAGATCTGGGGCAATTGGCGGTACGAGGTGAGTTCGGAGGCGAGAAGGGCGAACACCTCCTCATGGGTGAAACCCAGCGCGTTGTCGGCGCCCTTGCGGTCGACGAGACGGAACATCTCCTCGCCTATCGACTCCCAGCGACCGGACTTCTTCCAGATGTCGGCGGGATGCAAGGCGGGAAGATGAAATTGCTGACCGCCAATGGCATCCATCTCCTCACGGATGATGCGGTCGATGTTCAGACGCACCTTCTGGCCCATCGGCAGCATCGAATAATGACCTGCCGACAACTGCCGGACGAATCCCCCGCGCACCAACAACTTGTGGCTGACGGCCTCGGCCTCCGCCGGGTCGTCGCGCAAGGTGGGAATGTGGGCCTGGGACCATCGCATCAGGGGGCGGAGGGTAGACAGGCGCGACTGACCACCGGTTACCGTTTCCGGCCATGGCAGACGTGTGGACGGTCACCGGCGGGATCGGATCAGGCAAGAGCAGCATCCGACAAACCCTCGAAGAACTCGGAGCGGTGACGATCGACGCCGACCGAGTCGGGCACGCCGTCCTCGAACCGGACGGATCGGCATTCGATGCGGTGTCTCGACGCTGGCCCGAGGTGGTCGTCGACGGCCGGATCGACCGACGGCGACTCGGTGCCATCGTGTTCGAGGATGCTTCCGAACTGGCGAAGCTCGAGGCGATCACCCACCCGGAGATCGCCAAAGAGATCGCCGTTCGCATCGCCGAGGCCGGTGACTCCGTCGTCGTCATCGAAGTCTCCGTACCAAAGGACCTCGTGGGTGTCGGATGGCTCCGGACGGTTGTCGCCGACTTGCCGGTAGAAGACCGCCGCGCCCGACTCGTCGCCCGCGGAATGGACCCCGAGGACATCGGCCGCCGCATGGCCGCCCAGCCAAGTCGTGACGGATGGCGTGCGCGGGGTCGGTGGATCGTATCGACGGCAGGGACCCGGTCCGATGTCGCAGAACGAGTCCTCCGGCTCTGGCGAGACGTCATCCTCGACGAGCGGTAGCGTTCCCGCATGCCGATCGACACCGACCTCGACCGACTGATCGTCGCACTGCCGAAAGCGGAACTCCACGTTCACATCGAAGGGACGCTCGAACCCGAGATGATGTTCGCCCTCGCCGCTCGCAACGGGGTGACGCTTCCTTGGACCACGCTGGACGAGGTGAGATCCGCCTACGACTTCACCGACCTGCAGTCGTTCCTCGACGTCTACTACCTGGGTGCGGCGGCCCTGGTGACAGCTCAGGACTTCGACGACCTGATGTGGGCGTACCTGCAGCGGGCAGCCGCAGACGGGGTCCGCCACGCCGAGATCTTCGTCGACCCGCAGACCCACACCCATCGCGGGATCGGGTTCGAGGCGTTCATGGGCGGCTTCCGTCGAGCGATGGCCCGGGCCGAAGACGAGTTCGGCGTGACCAGCGCACTCATCCTGTGCTGTCTCCGTCATCTGCCGCCCACGGACGCGGTGGAGATGATCACCGAGGCCCGCGATCACCTCCACGGCGTGATCGGGATCGGAATGGACTCCAGTGAGGTGGGGATCCCGCCCGAACCGTTCGCTCCCGCCTACGAGATCGGTGTCGGATGCGGGCTGCGGGCGGTTGCCCACGCCGGTGAAGAAGGTCCACCCGAATACATCTGGGGAGCGCTGAACACCCTCGGGGTGGAACGGGTCGACCACGGAGTGCGGTGCCTGGAAGATCCGGAGTTGGTTGCACGACTGAGAGATGAGCGGATCCCACTCACCGTCTGCCCGCTGAGCAACGTCCGCCTGAAGGTGGTCGAGGACATCGCCGACCACCCGATGCGGCGACTGATGGACGAAGGGCTGGTCGTGACGGTGAACTCCGACGACCCGGCGTACTTTGGTGGGTACGTGGCAGACAACTACCGGGCGCTGGTCGAGGGATTGGAATTCGGCAAAGACGAGCTCGTCGCGCTCGCCCGCAACTCGATCATCGCCTCCTTCCTCGATGCCGATCGGAAACAGGAACTCCTCGACGAGATCGACCGCATCGCCGAACCCTGAACGCGGGGTTCAGGAGCGTTCTGCGACTTCGGCGACCCTCCGCTTGCGTTCCTCGTTCCGATTGGCATCGCCCTGGATCTCGACGAGCTGCGTGCGCTCGGCCTCGGTAATGGCGGCGGCGTTCTTGTCGGCCGCAGCCAGCCGGGCCTCCACGCCCTCCTCGACCAGCTTGCGCGCCTCGTCCAAGAGAGCCTCGACCATTTCGGCCTCGGGTACGACTCGCACCACCTGACCCTTGATGAAGAGGTGGCCCCTCCCCCGCCCGGCGGCGATGCCGATGTCGGCGGAACTCGCCTCACCCGGGCCGTTGACGACGCAGCCCATCACCGCCACCTGGATGGGAAGGTTCTCGGCTTCGAGTGCAGCCTGGGCTCGGGTGGCGACGTCGATCACGTCGACCTCTGCCCGGCCGCATGACGGGCAGGCGATGAGATCGAGCCCCTTTCGCTCCCGCAATCCCAGATATTCGAGGAGCTGCCGGCCGGCCTTCGCTTCCTCCACGGGATCGGCGGTCAGAGAGAACCGGATCGTGTCGCCGATACCGTCGTTGAGAAGGGTGGCGATCCCGGCGACCGACTTGATGAGACCTCCCGGCAACGGACCCGCTTCGGTGACGCCGAGGTGAAGCGGGTAGTCGACCGTGTCGGCGAGCAGCCGGTACGAGGCGATCATCGTCGGAACGTTCGAATGCTTGACCGAGATCTTGATATCGGTGAAGTCGACATCTTCGAGGAAACGGATCTCCCGGAGAGCCGATGCGACCAGTGCTTCCGGAACGGCACCGCCGTGTTCAGCTTCGATGTCCTTGTCGAGCGAACCGGCGTTCACGCCCACCCGGATCGGCTTGCCCCGATCTTTCGCCTCCCGCGCCACGGCCTTGATGTGCTCTTCTTTGCGGATATTCCCCGGGTTGAGCCGAAGCCCGTCAACCCCCGCTTCCAGTGCGGCGAGCGCCAGGCGGTACTGAAAGTGGATGTCGGCGATGATCGGAACAGGAGAGCGCGGCACGATCTCGGCCAGAGCGGTTGCGGCGTCGACGTCGTTGCATGTGATGCGCACGATGTCGGCACCGTTGGCGGCGAGGGCGTACACCTGCTGAAGGGTGCCGTCGACATCGGCCGTCTTGGTGGTCGTCATCGACTGCACCGACACCGGCGCCCCGCCACCGACGAGCACCGAGCCGACTTTGAGACTTCGGGTCTGTCTGCGTTCGATCACGGGGGTAACGCTAGAGGCTTGGCGCCCGGATCAGAGATCGATCGGATTGACGATGTCGAGGATGATCGCCAGAACGCCGATCAAGCCGATCACAGCGATCACGGCGATCGCGACAGGAACCAGCTTGCGCATGTCAGCAGTCCGACCACTCACCTTCTCGTAGAGCGCAACTGCGAAGTGCCCCCCGTCGAGCGGGTACAGCGGGAGCGCATTGAGGGTACCGAGGATCACGTTGACGAACGCAAGGAGCAGGACCATGTTGAGGATGCCGAACTCTTCTGCCTGGCTGCCGATCTGGACGATCCCGATGGGGCTAACGGGCCGCACGTCCGGATCGATCTCGCCGCCGGTGATACCCCCGAGCAATTGACCGAGAGTGTCGAAACGCAGGATTCGGCTGAACGCCTCGAACGTGAACTCCACGGCGATCCCGACCTGTCGCATGCCGACCCAGCCTGCCTCGAAGACCGAGATGTCTTGCATCACGAATGCTGGGGAGAACCCGAGAAAACCGGTCTCGAGACCGGTTTCGGGATCGATGCGCGACCCCATCGTGGTCGTGAGTTCAATCTCGGCTCCGTCACGCACCACGGTCAGTGCGACCTCGCGACCTGCGGCGTCGGCGATGACTTCACGCAGACCCTCCCAACCGTCCACATCGACTCCGTCGACACCGACGATCACGTCGCCTGGCTCAAGGCCGGCGAGCGCAGCGGCGGTCGGGTTTCCTGCATCATCGGTCTCGACGACACCAGCTACCTCGGTGGAGACCACCGGCTCGCCATCGACGAGCACCGGCTCGCCTTCGATCATCGCCACGGTTGCGAAGATCAAGAGCGCGATCACGAAGTTGGCGGCAACGCCCGACAGGACCACGAAAGATTTCGCCCAAAAGGGCTTCGAGCGGTAGGTCCGGTTCTCGTCTTCGGGGTCGACCTCTTCGAGGCTGTTCATCCCGATGACCTTCACGTACGCGCCGAAGGGGATCGGCTTGATCCCGTATTCGGTCTCGCCTCGGCGGAACGACCAGATGCGCGGACCGAAGCCGATGAAGAATTCCGTCACTTTCATGCCGGTCGCCTTGGCCGCGAAGTAGTGGCCCGCTTCATGGGCGACGATGAACCCGATCAGGGCGACGAGCGCGGCGATGCCGCCGATCATTTGGTGGAAGAGGGCATGGGGAAAGTCACGATACCCCCGGAGTCCCGGCTATCTGCAGCGCCTGGGCTTGAACTCGTGCGCGAAAACCACCGTATAGGTGGTGCCGAACCCTGGGTACGCGTCGTCAGCAGGCGGTGGGGAGGAGGGAGGCGGCGGCGGATCTCGCTTCGGCGTCGACTTCGAGCACGTGATCGACGGACTCGACCGGACCACCCGTCACGGCCTCCAGCGTGCGCTCGATCAGATCGGCGATACCGAGGAATCCGAGACGACCATCCAGGAAGGCCTGGACGGCGATCTCGTCGGCGGCGTTGAAGACGCAGGGCGCAATCCCACCCGACCGCCCGGCTGCATACGCCAGGTCGAGCGCCCGGAACGTGGTGCGATCGACCGCTTCAAATTGCAGGTCCACGCCGGCGAGGTCGAAGGGAATCCCCGATGGTGCGCGATCCGGATACGCGAGCGCATAGGAAATCGGAATTCGCATGTCGGTGGCACCAACGTGGGCGATCATGGACCCGTCCGACAGCCGGACGAGCGAGTGGACGAGGCTCTGGGGATGAACCACGACCTCGATCCGGTCGAATCCCACGCCGAACAGGACGTTGGCCTCGATCACTTCCAGTCCCTTGTTGACCAAGGTGGCCGAGTCGACCGAAATGCGACGTCCCATCGACCACGTGGGATGCGCCAGTGCCTCGGTGGGGGTGACATCCTCCAGTTCTTCCGAAGTCCTGCCCCGAAATGGCCCCCCGCTCGCAGTGAGCACGAGGGAGCTGATCTCGCCCTCGTGCGTGCCGGCCACGAGTTGGAACAGCGCCGAATGCTCGGAGTCGACGGGGATCAACTCTGCGCCGGTTCGGGAGGCGGTCTCCATCACGAGCGCACCCGCTGCAACCAGGCTCTCCTTGTTTGCCAAAGCCACGCGGTTGCCGGCTTCGAGCGCGGCAATGGTGGGGCGCAGACCGGCCGAGCCCACGAGACCGTTCACGACGATCGAATGCGGCCGGCCGGCGGCCTCGAGCATTGCAGCAGTCCCCCACTGGACTCGATTCGAGACCTCGGCCGTGAACCACTCGCGCTCTTCTGAGGACCCGCCCGTGACAACCACACCCGCCGTCGGAAAGGATCGGACGATTTCGACGAGCTCGGGACGAGGGCGTCGGGCAACGATGACGGCGATCTCACGGCCGTGCCGCTGGGCCACCTCGATGGTCTGGCGGCCGATCGACCCGGTCGCGCCGAGGACGACGAGCGCCCGATCGGTCACAAGTAATCGAGGAGGACGAACACGAAGTAACCGACAGGGACCACGAACAGCAGAGCGTCGATGCGGTCGAGCATGCCGCCGTGTCCGGGGAGGATCGATCCCATGTCCTTGGTGTCGAGCGCCCGCTTGACCACCGACTCGGCCGCGTCGCCCAGCGGGGCGAAGAGCGAGACGACCAATGCGAGCAAGATCGCCCCTGAGAGGTCCATGAAGTCGTACGCGGGGATCGTCGAGAGAATCGACGCCAAGGCGGCCGTGACGACGATGCCACCGACCAGGCCCTCCACCGTCTTGCGGGGCGAAACTTTTGGGGCGATCCGACGACGACCGAAAGCCCTTCCGACGAAGTATCCGGCGATATCGAAGGAGGCAGTGAGGAGCACAAGGAGCAACACCAGTTCGAGTGCGTTCTCGGAACGGCCGATCACGATCGCGAAGGAAAGGAGCGACACCCACACCATTCCCATCACCGTGACTGCGGCGTTCTCCAGCGGGTCCCTCCTGACTACGACCGAGTAGAAGAGGGCGACGCCGGTCACCGCTGCGACGAGCGTAGAAGCGAGGGCATCGACGCCTCCTACGTGGGCGGCGATCGCTCCCACCACGACTCCGAGAAACCCGAACAACGCCACTGGGCGGAACCCGCGAGAGCGCAAGGTGGCATACAACTCCCCTACCGACATGACCATCACCACGGTCACCATCGCCGTGAACCAGACCCCACCGAGAAACAGACAACCCAGGAACAGCCCGACCAGCACCAGCCCCGACCCGACCCTCAGCGTCAGATCCGACGTTCTGGCTTGTTCGGCTGCCTCGACGTCCTCTTCGGACACTCCCGGCATGCCGGTCACATCCTCGAAACCAACAAGACCCGACCCGACCCCTGGCATGGAGGCGGCGACCGCCTGCCGTTCGTATTCGAGATCTCCTGCGGCGGCGATCTCCTCGGCGAGGCCCTGATATTCCCTGGTCGTTGCCGCCAGGTAGTCGTCGTGGGTGTAGTCCTCGAGGTGGGCGCTGCCGACGCCGGACGCGACCTCGTCTTCGAGATCCACTTCGATCACCTCGGGAGTGTCCTCCGAATCCGACGAGACGTCCGAATCAGGGTCCTCCCACGGCCGCGTGAACCGCGTCGGGCGATCGTCATCTGCCACGTTCAGACCTCGAGCAATTCGCTCTCCTTGCGGGAGAGCAGATCGTCGATCTTCGCCACCATCGAGTCGGTGAGATCTTGAAGGTCCTTTTCCGAACGGTGGATCTCGTCATCGGAGATCTCCCCGTGCAACGCCTCCATGTCCGACTTGGCATGGCGACGAACGTTCCGCACGGCGATCCGACCCTCCTCTGCCATGTGGCGGACGAGACGGATGAGTTCTTTACGACGTTCTTCGGTCAGCGTCGGGAAGGCGATGCGGATCACGGTGCCATCGTTCGAAGGGTTCAGGCCAAGGTCCGATTCACGGATGGCTCGTTCGATGTTCGCCAAGGCTCCCTTGTCAAACGGCTGCACGACGAGCAGGCGCGGCTCGGGCACACTCATCGAGGCCAACTGCTGCAGCGGTGTGAGAGTGCCGTAGTACTCAGCGTGGATCCGCTGAAGAATCTGGGGGTTGGCGCGTCCGGTCCGCACGGTGCCGAACTCCGATGCGACGTGATCGACGGCCGAATCCATTCCTGCCTCTGACTCTTTGAGAAGATCGTCGAGCACCGTTCCTCCTAGTGGACGACCGTGCCGATCGGCTCACCACTCACTGCTCGCAGGATGGTGCCGGGCGCAGTCATGTCGAAAACGACGATCGGGATGCCGTGTTCGCGGCACATCGTAATTGCGGTCGAATCCATCACACGGAGACCCTTGTTGAGGAAGTCCATGTAGGTGATCTCTTTGATCAGGGTGGCAGAAGGGTCTCCCACCGGATCCCGGTCATAGATTCCGTCCACCTTGGAAGCCTTGAGCAGGACGGCGGCGCCGATCTCTACGGCTCGCAGGGCGGCTGTCGTGTCGGTCGTGAAGAACGGATTGCCCGTGCCGGCCGCGAACACGACGATCCGTCCCTTTTCGAGGTGTCGGATCGCCCGCAGACGAATGTACGGCTCGGCGAGCTGCTGCATCGTGATCGCGGACTGAACGCGGGTAGGGACACCTGCCTTCTCAAGGGCGTCCCGAACTGCAAGGGCGTTGATGACCGTTGCCAGCATTCCCATGTAGTCGGCGTTCGCGGCGTCCATGCCCTTCGCTGCCTGTGACACGCCGCGGAAAATGTTTCCTCCGCCGACAACGATCGCGATCTGGACGCCGGTCCGATGCGCCTCGGCGATCTCCTCGGCGACGCGGGCGACCGTTTCAGGGTCGATGCCGTATCCGACGTCAGGGTCGGCGAAGGCTTCACCAGAGAGTTTGAGGAGGACGCGAGCGGGTCGGTCAGACATACGATCGACGATCGTACCGCCCTCCGGCTCGGTGTTGCTCAGACGGACGCTCCGACCTCGACCCGGTGGAAACGGCGCACCGAGATGTTCTCGCCCATCTTCATGCCGAGCTGGTTGATCAGATCGGCGATGGTGCCATCGAACTTCTCCTTGTTGACGAACGCCTGCTCGTACAACACGTTCTCCTCGAACCACTTCTCGAGGCGACCTTCCACGATCTTGACGATGGCCTGCTCGGGCTTGCCGGATGCCTTTGCCTCCCGCTCGATCAGCCCGGACTCCTTGGCGACGGCCTCGGCGTCGACCTCCTCCCGACGCACCCACAACGGGTTTCCCCAAGAGATGTGAAGGGCGAGGTCGTTCGCTGCTTCGTTGAACTCCGGGCTCTTGGCGACGAAGTCGGTCTCGCAGGCAAGCTCGACCACGACACCCATGACCGGATGGTCGTTCTGGTGGTGGAGGTAGATCCCGATCGTGCCCTCGTTGGCGTCACGATCGGCCCGCTTCGCCATCTTGGCGAGACCGCGCTCACGGAGGAGCTCGACAGCTTTGTCGAAGTCACCGGCGGAGTCGTCCAGTGCCTTCTTCGCATCCATCATTCCCACCCCCGCCGACTGGCGGAGCTTCTGTACGTCTTTGGCGGTGTAGTCGGCCACTTCGTTCTCTCTCAGGACTCGTCGTCGGACTTCTGTTTCTTGGCGGATGCGAGCTCCCGACCTTCCTTGGCGGCCTCTGCGAGCGCCATGGCGATCAATTCGGCGGAGCGAATCGCGTCGTCGTTGCCGGGTATCACGATGTCAACGGCATCGGGATCACAGTTCGAATCGACCAGGGCGATCACCTTGAGGCCGAGACGTTGCGCTTCCTTGACGGCGGTGTGCTCGGCGTTCACGTCGACGACGAAAACCGCATTCGGCACACGGGTCAGATCTCGTACGCCGCCCAGGTTCGCCTGGAGCTTCTCGAGCTCCCGACGCAAACGGAGGCGCTCCTTCTTGGGGCGCTCCTGCATCTCGCCGGACTCTTCCATGCGCTCGAGTTCGCGCATGTAATAGATCCGCTTCTGGATGGTCTGGAAGTTGGTGAGCATGCCGCCCAGCCAGCGATAGTTCACGAATGGCATCGCCGACGCATTGGCGGCCATCTCCACAGGCGACTGCGCCTGCTTCTTGGTGCCGACGAAAAGGATCGTGCCACCGTTGGCGGCCATGTCCTTGACGTAGTCGGTGGCCTTATTGACCTGATCGAGGGTCTGGCGCAGGTCGATGATGTGGATGCCGTTGCGCTCGCCGTAGATGTACGGCGCCATCTTCGGGTTCCACCGGCGTGTCTGATGCCCGAAATGGACACCGGCTTCGAGCAGTTGCTTCATGGTCACAGCCATGTCTGGGTTCCTTCCTGGTTGTCGTCCGCTCCGCGCGCCAACCGATCGTGATCGGTGGTGAGTCCACAGGGGTCCGAAGACCGTGGACCATCCCAACCGGGCGAACCCGGACCAGAGGGATGCACGGGGCGTGCTTGATTGACACCAAGGCTAGCCAGCCACTCCCCCCGGCTCCAAGGCGACAGGCGACTACCGGAAGGAAGGTTCGGTCATCCGATTGCGAAGCGACATCACGCTCTTGGCGTGGATCTGACACACCCTCGATTCCGTGACTCCGAGGACGTCACCCACTTCGGCGAGAGTCAGGCCTTCGAAGTAGTAGAGAGTGAGGACGAGACGTTCACGATCGGGGAGCCGGTTGATCGCGTCGGCCAGTATTCGCCTGGTCTCTTCCTTCTGGAACGCCTGTTCCGGGCTGAGCCCGGAAGCATCGGCCACCACGTCACCGAGTGAACTCGACGTGCCGGGTCCGAGGATCTCGTCGAGGGCGACGAGACCCAAGGTCGAAATCTCGGCGAGGTTCTCCTGAAGGTGGTCGATGCGCACGTTCATGTGTCTGGCGAGTTCCTCATCGGACGGGGTCCGCTGGAGGCGATGTTCGAGCTCGACGACCGACCGTTCGATCTCACGTGCCCGAGACCGCACCGAACGAGGCACCCAATCGAGCGCACGCAACTCGTCGAGGATCGCGCCCTTGATCCGGTTGATCGCGTAGGTCTCGAACTTGAAGCCCCGTTCGGGTTCGAACTTCTCGATGGCGTCGATCAGCCCGAAGATGCCGTTGGACACGAGGTCGTTCTGGTCGACGTTGCGCGGTAGTCCGACACCGACCCTGCCCGCCACGAACTTGACAAGCGGCGAGTAGTGGACGATCAGCCGATCCCTGACCCCCGGATCTCCGGTGGTCTTGTACTCGGTCCACAGAACCGAGATGTCGTCGACCGCCGCCGGATCAGGCCCGCGGGTGGCTTCGCTCATATGTCCTTCGAAGATGGTCTCTCGTGATGTGAGTGTAAATTTGGGTGGTTGCCAGATCAACGTGACCCAGGAGTTCTTGGACAACCCGCAAATCTGCTCCACCCTCCAACAGGTGTGTCGCAAAAGAGTGACGGATGGCGTGCGGATGAGTCCCGAGCCTCTGACGCACCACTCTCCGTATCCCTCTCGTATCCAGGGTACCCCCCCGCACGCCAATCCAGAGATCATCCGTCTGTTCGGCCAGCAGTTGGGGCCGACCGCGAAGGATCCAGGCGTCGACGGCCCGTTGGGCGGGAGTCCCGATCGGGACGACACGGTCCCGGCCTCCCTTGCCCCTCGTCCGCAACTCGGCACGACCCTTCGCATCGCGAACCGTCAGCGCCGCCACCTCTGACACACGCAGGCCTGTTGCATACAGAACTTCCAGCAGCGCCCTGTCCCGAAGGTCGACGGGATCTTCACCGGCGATCGAGTCGAGTACCGAAGCCACTACCGCAGGTCTGAGCGCCTGCGGTAGCCGTTCGGGCCTCTTCGGGCGGTGAAGGCCGGCGGCAGGATTGGACTCGACGATTCCCCGACGAAGGGCGTCTGCGTAGAACGCCCGAACCGACGACGATTTCCGCGCCACGGATGTGCGGGCATATCCCCTGGTGTCGAGGTGAGCGAGCCATCGCCGGATCAGTCTCCGATCGACTTCGGTGATCGAGTCACACCCGGCCCGCGAGCAGAATTCGAAGAATTGGGAGAGATCGCGCCGGTAGGCGTCGAGCGTATGCGGCGACATCCCGCGCTGAGACCGGCACCGCCCGAGATATTCGTCCAGGCGTTCGATGGCCCAATCCGGCGGGTCTGGGATGCGTGACACCACCGGATGGTACGCCCCAGATCGCGAAAACCCGAGACAGCCGAGCACCAGCAGCACGCAATCCGCGAGACACTCGCCCCCCTCGCCCGGCCCAAAGTGGCCGTGCGGTCCCCCCAGACGGCCTGCGGCCGAGGGGGGACAAATCACTCGCTGCGCTTGCTGCCTACATCACCGGTTCGACCATGCCGCTGGCAAGGCGGACGAGGCCGGCGAGTTCCCATTCACCGATCCGCTTGGAGGCTTCGCCGATGGTGACTCCCATGGCGGCTGCGACTTCATGGACGAACATCGGTCCGTCGAGGGGGACTTCGGGGCGAGGCTCGCATGGGGCGGCGGGACCGATCGACCGTTCGAGCGCCTCGATCAGTTCGCCGGGAGCGATGACCGGGTGCGCCCCGTCGGCGATGAGACGATTGGTGCCTCGGGATGTCTCCCGGTCGAGGTCGCCGGGGACGGCGTAGACGTCGATCCCGTGCTCCATCGCGATCCTGGCGGTGATCAATGCGCCCGAGCGTTCGGCAGCTTCTGCGACAACCACCGCGCCGGCGAGCCCGACGATGATCCGGTTTCGAGCCGGAAAGCGCCAAGGGGCGGGCTCGACCCCCGGCCCATATTCGGACACGACGGCACCGGACTCCAGTATCCGCTCTCCCAGTTGGCGGTTCGACGCCGGATACCAGGTGTCGATTCCGCAACCGAGCACTGCGACCGTTCTCCCCCGTCCGTCCAACGCACCCAGATGAGACGCAGTGTCGATGCCCCTCGCGAGTCCACTCACCACCGTCCACCCAGCGGAGACGACGGAGCGCGCGATCGTCCGGGCAAGCGCAGCACCGTATCGAGTACATCGTCGAGACCCGACCACTGCGACGGCCGGAGCGAGAGACAGGACGCCCCTCACATAGAGCCTGTCGGGAGGATCGCCGAGACGGAGGAGGGATTCAGGATATTCGGCATCTCTCCTGTCGATCGTCCTCATGCCGCCCTCAGAGCCATCGCTTCGAGGACGTGATCGAGCACCACTTCGTCGGAAGCCGCCAGATCCGCGATGGTCCTGGCCACGCGCCTGACCTTGTCGTGCCCGCGTCCGGTGAGTACACCGTCGGCGAGGGCTTTGGCGAGCACCGATGCCGCCTCGGATGTCCAGGGGTCGGCATCACGCGCCGCGGCGATCGAACGTGCCGCGACCACGCGAGCGCGGACTTCTGCCGAACCTTCCTCCGGACCGCCCTCGAAGGACTCCGGCCGTCCGATGGCGACGGAGATGTCGAACCGGTCCAGCAACGGTCCGGAGAGCTTCCTTCGATACTTGCGGACTTCTGCGTCTGAGCACGCGCACGGCTTGATGCGGTCGCCCCGGTAGCCACAGGGGCAGGGGTTGGTCGCTGCGATCACCTGGCCGGTGGACGGGTACCGCACCGTCGCGCCCCTGCGGGCGATGCTCACCGCCCGGTCTTCCAGCGGCTGACGAAGTCCGTCGAGGACGTGGGACGGAAACTCACCCAGCTCGTCGAGAAATAGCACGCCACCGGA
>JBBDWN010000153.1:0-1724 GCA_040902855.1 Acidimicrobiia bacterium
CAAACGGCCTGCGGCCGAGGGGGGACAAATCACTCGCAGAGCTCGCTGCCCCCCTAGCCGGGCAGAGCCCGGCCTGTCCCCCCAACGTCGCTGACGCTCCTGGGGGGACAAATCACTCGCTGCGCTCGTTGCCTCCGAAGAGATCGCGGCGGTGGGCGAGGGTGAAGAGGCCGGCGACGGTGAGGATGGCACCGAGGAAGGCGGCGACCGGGTCGGGACCGGGCTGGGGGAGAGGCTCGGACGGCGAGACGAGCAGCACGTCGGTCGCTTCGACGAAGGTGAGGCCGCCGATCGATGGATCGAGGTCCCGGAAGATGCCCGTCACCTCGACAACCGGGCCACGCACGGCGTGGGCTCCCGGCGCACCGAAAGTGTCCGGAACCCCACCGGTGAGTCGGACGGAAATCCCCGTGTTGGTTCCCGCCAGCCGTCCCGTCGATGAGAGCGGTTGTTCGACGTAGGCGTCGTCGTTGACCTGAACCCAGACGACGTCGCCGCGGTCGCCGTAGTCGCCGACGATCTCGCCCCGGATCGTCACGACCTGCTGGTCGTACTCGTCGGGTTGCGCCAGCAGTGTCGACACGGCGACGGTCTCCTGTCCGGCGGCCGGCAGGACAGGGAGCATGAGGACGGCCACGGCGGCGAGGAGACGTCTCACTTCCCGAACACCGTTGAGGCGCCGAACCCGAGGAGGGCGGCGATTGCGATGAACTCGAGACGACCCACCCACATCTGGGCGATGTAGGTCAATTCGAGCAGCAGCGGCATGTCGGGGGCGACGACACCGACCGAGAGCCCAACGGCGGCGGACGCGCTGATGGATTCGAACAAGGCGGGCCCGAGCTCGTAACCGAACCCGAGAGCGACTGCCGCTCCGAAGAGATACAGCGCCACGTAGAGCAGCGAGATCGAGAACATCGAGCGGATCAGGTTGGCGCCGATCCGCTGGGTTCCGTACTGGTGGTACGTCTGAGGCACGACCGCCCCGTCCGGGAGCAGCGCCTCACGCACTGTGTCGCGCATCGCCCGGAAGGCGAGTCCGATCCGCAATGACTTGATGCCGCCTGCGGTGGAGGAGCTCATGCCGCCGAGAGCCATGGCGATGGTGATTCCGGCGAAGGCAAGCCCGGACCAAGACGCCACTTCGGGGATCGAAACCGTGGTGAAACCAGTCCCGGTATGGGCCGAGATGACGTGGAAGACTCCGATTCGGACCAACGGATACAACTCGTCGGTGACCCCGATCAACGCCAATCCGAAGATCGTGACGACGAGCGTCACACCCACGGTGAACGCGAACGTGCGCACCTCGATGTTCTTTCCGACGCGCCTTCGGTTCCAGATGGCGTGATGCAGCCCAAAGCTCATCGCACCAGCGATCATCAGCACTCCCACGATGGCCTCGAATATCGGCGAGTTGTAATAGACGATGCTGGTGCTCATGGGAGAGAACCCGCCGGTGTCGAACGCAGCCATGAAGATCGTGGCTCCGTGGAAGAACGCCCGTCGGACTCCGAAGCCCTGCAAGAAGATCCCGTCGATGGTGAGGATGCCGATCCCGATGACGGCATGGGTCGCACTGACGAGCCAGATGAAGCGGGCGGTCGTGCGAACGTTGGGGAAGATCCGATGCTCTCGGCCTTCGCCTTCGAACAGCGACAGGGCGCCACTCCCGGCGAGGAACATGAGTGCGGCGAGGACGATCCCCTGGCCACCGAGGAACT
>JBBDWN010000153.1:1824-13724 GCA_040902855.1 Acidimicrobiia bacterium
CTCCCGGCGAGGAACATGAGTGCGGCGAGGACGATCCCCTGGCCACCGAGGAACTGCAGGAGGTGGCGCCACAGGTTCACTGACTCCGGCAGATGGTCGAGATCTTGGATGAGCGAGAGTCCCGTTGTCGTGAGCCCGCTCATCGCATCGAAATAGGAGTCGATCCAGCGCGCGTAGTGGCCCGACCCCCACAGCGGGACTGTGGCGAAGGCGGGAACCACGAGCCAGGTGAGTGCTGCGACGACCATGCCGTGGCTCCAGTCGACCGCCCGCCCCGGATCGGGATGGAGCCGGTCAGCGGCGGCGGAAACCGCAGTCGTGAGGCCGATGAGCAGCAGGAAGTGGCTCGCAGCCCGCCACTCCGCCTGTGCGAGCGCCCACACCAGCGGGATGACCGCCGCCATCGCCACGACCCCGATGATGCGGCCGAGGTCGTGGGCCAGTGATCGATGATCTTCGATGGTTGGTCGCAGAAGCATGTCAGACGACTGCGAGAGCGATCGCGGCGGCGGCGACCGCCAGCAATATGGCCCCGATCAGAGCGATGAATTCCACCCCTACACCTCGAAACCCGTGTCGGATCTCTGCCAGCAATGATCTCATCCTGTTTCGACCCGCCTCTGGAAGATGTTGTTGAGAGCGTCGGTCGAGTGGCTCTGGGTCACGAAAAGGAGTTGGTCGCCTGCTTGCACCTGGGTCGTACCGTCAGGGACCGCGATCGAGTCGCCTCGGGTGATGCTCACGACGATCGTCGACGGTGGGAGACCCAGTCCCGTCACAGTTCTCGGCGCGAACCCCTCGGGAACCGTGATCCCGACCGTCACCAGATCCCCTCGATCGGGGAGGGCGTTGGTGATGTGATCGGAGAGATCGAGGCTCCGTTCGATCATGTCGGTCATCTCGTCGGTGACGTTGACCGTCGGCACACCCAGCGCTCGGAACGCAGCCCGGTTGCGGGGGTCGTTCATCCGCGCGAGCACCCTTCGAACACCAAAAGCTGCCGATGCCAGCTGGCACGCGACGAGGTTGTCCTCATCGATCCCGGTCACCGCCACGAACACGTCGCTGGGACGCAGGTCCAGGCTTTGCAGGCGTCGCATGTCCGTTCCGTCGCCTGTGAGTACCAACGCCCGACCCATGTCGGAGAGGCGACGGGCGCGTTCCTCGTTCTCCTCGATCAAGATCACGGCCGCTCCCTTTTCGAGCAGCCGACTGGTCAATTCGGCGCCCAGCTTGCCGCCTCCGACAACGACCGCTCTCATGAGTCGTCCTTGACGAAGAACTCGATCCTCTTGCGCACGCCCTCTCGCGCCGCCGCCACCACGAGATCCCCTTCTTGCAGGATGAACCTGGTGCCGGGGATGACCACCTCGCGACCGCGCCTGATTGCCGCGATACGTAGTCGGTCCTTGACTTCGAACCGACCGACCGTTCGCCCCGCAGCCTCGTGGTTGATCTCGAACTCGACCATCTCCACGTCGCTGCCCATGTCGAAGCTGAGGTGGTGCTGGAACTCGACGTCGACAACGTCTTGGTATACGACGTTGGCGATCAGGGTCGTGCCCGCCACGTATTCGATTCCGAGGGCGTGGTAGGCGGCCTCCCGGGCGGGATCCGACAGTCGGGCGATCGATCGTTGCACTCCGAATGTGGCCTTCACGACCTCGACGGCGACCAGGTTGGCGTTGTCTGAATTGGTCACGGCGAGGAATACGTCGGCGTCACCCGTCCCGGCCCTGGTGAGGGTGCCGACGTCGAACGCTTGACCAAGCTCGGTTCCGCCGTTGAATCCGCGCCCGAGTGAAGCCAGCGCGTCTTCATCGTTGTCGATGACCACCACGTCGTTGCCATCCGCCGCGAACTTCTGGGCGAGGGCGGTTCCGACTCGTCCTGCCCCTGCGATGACGATGTGCATCGGGCGCAGGTTATCGCTGTAGGAGGTGACTGCTCACCGTCTCCACAGATCGCGGGTGAAGAGCAGCAGCACGGGGAAGATCTCGAGTCGACCCACGATCATCAGCCCGGACAACAACCACTTGCCCGTACCAGGGATGCCTGCGTAGTGCGCGGTCGGGCCGACGTCGCCAAGGCCGGGTCCGATGTTGCCGAGTGACGCCGCGACGGCGGAAGCGGTCGTGATCAAGTCCAGCCGCTCGCTGGCGTTGGCGTCGAGAAAGGAGAGGAGGAACGTCCCGGTCATGAACAGGAACATGTAGAACAGGAAGAACGACTGGACGCTCTCCACGACTTCGTCTCGGACCCGGTCCTTGCCGAACCTTGTGATGAAGACCCCGCGGGGATGAACCAATCGCCTCAGGTCAGCGTTCGCAGCCTTGGAAAGGATTCCGACCCGGAATGTCTTCACGCCTCCGGCGGTGGACCCCGCCATGCCACCGAGGAACATGAGCCCCACCACGAAGATCTGGAGAGCGGGCCGCCACGAGCCGAAGTCGGCGGTGGCGAACCCGGTGGTGGTGACGATGCTCACCGTGGTGAAGGTGGCGTCCCTGATCGAGTCGGCGATGCCGGCGCCCGGTTCGATCAGGCCTCCTGTCACGATGATCACGGCGACGACGACGATGAAGGCATACAAGCGGAACTCGGCATTCCTCAAGTACTCGGCCGGTTTCCGTAGCGCCCGGAAGTGCAGCGCGAAGCTCGCTCCGGCAAGGAACATGAAGCCGATGATCACCCACTGGGTGTAAGAACTGAAACCGGTGATCGATGTGTGTTCGGTGCTGAAGCCTCCGGTGGACATGGTCGTGAAGGCGTGGTTGACGGCCTGGAAGAGGTTCATGTCGCCCAGCGCCAGCAGCAGCGCCTCGATGGCGGTGAAACCCACGTAGACGATCCACAGGCGCTTGGCGGTTTCCTGGAAACGGGGGGTGAGCCGATCGGGCGTCGGTCCGGGAGATTCGGCCCGGGCGAGTTGCACGCCGCCGACTCCGAGGAGGGGGAGGATGGCGATGGAAAGCACAATGATCCCCATGCCCCCGATCCACTGGGTGGTGGAGCGCCAGAACAGGACTCCGCGAGGCAACAGATGCGGCTCCGGCAGGATCGACGCACCGGTGGTGGTGAATCCCGAAGCGGTTTCGAAGAAGGCGTCGGTGATTCCCGGGATCGCGCCGGACAGCAGGTAGGGGAGCGTTCCGAACGCCGACATGACGAACCACGCAAGTCCGACGGCTCCGAATCCTTCCTTGGTGGTCAGCACGCCCTGGGTGCCGATGACTTTCCAACCGACGGCTCCCGACGCAATCGCTACTGCGGCGGCCGCGGCGATGGCCGCGCCCACCTCGTTCTCGCCGTAGAGGAGCGAGACGAACGCCGCCGGAAGCATGGCGACACCCGATCCGGCGACAACGCCCCCGGTGATGAAGGCAAGCCGCCGGGCCATCGCCAAGCCGCCCTTGTCCCCTCGGCGTCGGGCGGACCGGGTCTGGGTCATCCGCGGCCGAATAGCCGTTCGACCTCGTCGATGCACCGGGGCATCGAGAACACGATCACATGGTCACCAGGATCGATGGTCGTCGCACCCGTCGGGACGAACGCGATGTTGCGCCGCAGGATTCCGCCGACCACCGCGCCTCGGGGTAAACCGAGTTCGCTGAGAGACTTGCCGACGGCCTCCGATCGCGGGTCGACTTCGAGTTCGATCGCCTCGGCGTCGGTGTCGTTGAACGTGACCACGCTGTGTATCCGACCCCGGCGGACGAAACGGAGGATGGCGCCGGCAGCGATCAACCGGCTGGACACTGCCGCGTCGATACCGGTTCCGGCGAGCAGGTTCACGTAATCGATCCGGTTGAACCGGGACACGGCGGTCGCCGCTCCCAGGGCCTTGGCGACGAGCGCGCCGAGCACGTTCACGTGATCCCATCCCGTCAACGCCAGCACGGTGTCCCGGTCGTTCAGATTCAGAGAGCGGAGCGTGTCGGGGTCGGTCGGGTCGTCATTGATGACCAGAGCCTTCGCCAGCCGTTCGGCGATCTTCCGGCATCTGCTCGGATCTTCGTCGACGATGATCACGTCGTATCCGTCGTCGAGCATCAGCTTGGCGGTGAGTTCGGCCAAGCGGGTGGAGCCGAGGATCACCACTCGACGCACCGGCCGATGGTGGACGCCGAGCAGTTCGGTTGCCCGCTCGACATCGTCCTTGCCGACCATGACCAGGACGTGGTCCCCTGCTTCGATGATGGTGTCGCCATGGGCGACGACGGTGTCTCCGTGGCGAACGAGCGCGGCCACGACCCAGTCCCAATCGTCTCGGTTGGCCCGGAGTTCGGCGAGCGGCCACCCGATGAGCCTGGAAGTTCTGGGAATGGTGGCCCCGACGAGGACGAGATGGCCCTCTCCGAACTCGACGACCTCCGACACGCCCGACTGGTGGACGAGGGCGAGGAGTTCCCGAGCTGCGGCTTCTCCAGGGTCGATGACGAAGTCGACTTCGAGGCCGACGAGGGCCTCGCGCATGTCGGGGTCTTCGACTCGGGCGACCGTGCGCTTGACCCCGAGTTCGGCGGCGACGTGGCAGGCGAGCACGTTGGCTCCGTCGGAGTTGGACACGGCGATGAGCAACTCCGCACGGTCGACGCCCGCTTCTTGGAGGACGGCCGGCGACGCCCCGTTGCCGTTGATGACGAGGGCGTCGATGCGATCTTGGAGTTCGGCGGCTCGGTCTTCGTCGTCTTCGATGACGACGACGTCCTGGCCCTCGGCCGAAAGACGTTCGGCGAGGTATGACCCGACCGCTCCTGCGCCGACTATGACGATTCGCATTGCCGAAGAACGCTAGCTCCTCGCGCGGCCTCCGGGAGCGACCGGATGGGGAGTGTCGGTCTGCGATCGCTACCCTGCGGTCCTTCATGGATTCTGTTCTCTCATCCCCCCAAGGAGTCGCCGACGCCCTGCGATCCGTCGACTACCTGGCCGATGACCGCATCGCCCAGGTCGCGTTTCTCGCCCACACGCTGGGCAAGCCGATACTCGTCGAAGGACCCGCCGGGGTCGGCAAGACCGAACTCGCAAAGTCGCTGGCGAAGGTAACTGGTCGTCGCCTGATCCGCCTTCAGTGTTACGAGGGTCTCGACGAGTCGCGTGCGCTGTACGAATGGAACTACAAGAAGCAGCTCCTCAGAATCCAGGCGGACCAGGATCACGACTGGACCGAGATCGAGGGCGACATCTTTTCGGAGGACTTCCTCCTCGCCCGCCCGCTCCTCGAGGCCATTCGTTCCACCGAGCCGGTAGTGCTCCTCATCGACGAGATCGACCGGGTGGAGATGGAAACCGAGGCGCTGTTGCTCGAGGTGCTCTCCGACTTTCAGGTCTCGATCCCCGAGCTGGGGACAGTGTCGGCAACGACCCGGCCGATGGTGCTGCTCACCTCGAACAACACGAGGGAGCTCTCAGAAGCTCTCAAGCGACGCTGTCTGTTCCTCCACATCGCCTACCCGAGTCCGGAGCGGGAGGCAGAGATTCTCCGCGCCCGGGTTCCCGGCCTCGCCGATCATCTCGCCCAGGAGATCGCCCGCGTGGCCCGTTCGATCCGTCAGATGGATCTGAAGAAGGCCCCGTCGGTCTCCGAGACGATCGACTGGGCGATGACGCTCCTGGCTCTGGGAATCGACCACATCGACCGAGAGGTCATCGGCGACACCATGCATGTCCTCCTCAAGTATCAGAACGATATCGAGCGGGCCATGAAGGAGCTGTCCGACTAGTGGGGCGTCACTAGATGCTCGGGCTTCTCTCCGCCTTCGTGGAAGAACTCCGTCAGGTCGGAGTGCCGGTTTCGATGGTCGAGTCCATCGACGCCATGAACGCGGTGCAGCACATCGATCTCGCGGACCGCACTTCACTCAAGGAGACCCTCAGGGCGACGCTCGTCAAGAATGCCCGCCACGAGGGGGCCTTCGACACCGCGTTCGAGGTCTTCTTCGCCGCTCGTCGACCGCATCTCGAAACCACCGATCCGGCCGAACCTGAATCGGCGGGACGTTCGGACGAGGCTGGACGTCAGGGGAGCGGTGGCGGGATGGATCTCGACGAGTTGATCGAGGCTCTGTACGAGGCGATGCGGAATCAGGACTTCTCGGCACTCCGCTCCGCCGCCCAACAGGCGGTCGACGACCTGGCCGGAATCGAGCCGGGTCGGCCGGTCGGAGGGACCTATTACCTGTACCGGACGCTGCGCCAGCTCGACATCGACGCGCTGACGGACCGGCTCATCGAGGCGATGCTGCAGCAGGAGGGTGAACTCGACGAACTCACCCGTCGCCTCGTCACCGAAGAGGCGGGTCTTCGCATCGAGCGACTGCGCGAGGAGATCAAAGAGGAGATCCGCCGGCGTCTCGTCGAAGATCGCGGTCATGAGGCAGTGGCGCGCACCCTCCGCCAGCCACTGGTCGAAGAAGTGGACCTCATGCATGCCACCCGCACCGATCTGCGCAATCTGGAGCAGGTCATCGAGCCGTTGACACGCAAACTCGCTGCCCGTCTCGCTCAGCGCAGGCGGCTGGCGTCACGCGGCCGGCTCGACTTCCGCAAGACGATGCGATCGTCGCTCGCCACCGGCGGGGTCCCGATCGACCCGAAGTTTCGCCATGTCCGTCCGCACCGCCCCGAACTGTTTCTTCTGTGCGACATCTCGGGCTCGATGGCCACCTTTGCCCGATTCACGCTGCAGTTCACCTATGCGATGGGGACCCAGTTCTCCAAGCAGCGCGCCTTCGTCTTCGTCGATGCCGTGGACGAGGTGACCGATCATCTCAAGCCCGGTATCGACTTCAAGGATGCGCTCGTCCGCATCACCACCGAAGCCGACGTGGTGTGGCTGGACGGCCATTCGGACTACGGCCATGCCCTCGAGCAGTTCTCGGTCAAGTACGGGCGAGAGATCACGCCGCGTTCGACGGTGATCATCGCCGGGGACGCCAGGAACAACTATCGGGACGCCCGTGAGCGGTATCTCGCCGAGATCGCCGAGAACTGTCAGGCGCTCTATTGGCTGAACCCCGAGCCCAAGGCGTACTGGGACTCCGGTGACTCGGTGATGTCGCGATACGCTAGGTTTTGCGACGAGGTGTTCGAAGTGCGAAATCTCCGACAGTTGGAGACGTTCGTGGAACGGGTAGCGACCCAGCCCAGGAGGGCAACGCGGCGGAGGAGATACTCCTCAACCACTCGTGAATCGCTGCCGATGACCAGGTAGTAGCCGAACTTTCGGTTTCACTGCGGGCAGAATGCAGGGCGGGTCGAAGAAGTGTTGGACGAAGGGAACAGTGAGTGGGTCAGCGAATCCTGGTGATCGAAGACTCGGCCGTCATTCGCCGCTTGATCGAGGTGTGTCTGCGCGCGGCCGACCTCGAGATCCACATGAGCGAGGACGGTCCGAGTGGTCTCGAGGCCGTTCGAACCGAATCCCCTGACCTTCTCGTGCTCGACATCGGTCTTCCCGGTATGGACGGCTGGCAGGTGCTGGACCACATCCGGAATGATCCTGCCACCCGCTCGCTGCCGGTCGTCGTACTCACCGCACACGCCGAAGAAGAGTCTCGCCGTCGGGCGGACGAGGGCGGTGCCGACGCCTTCGTCACCAAGCCGTTCCAGCCGAACGACTTCCGCCAGACTGTCCTCGACCTGCTGGCCTGACCAGCCTTCGTAAGATGACCGTCGGATCCGACGGAAAGGGTTGCCGGAGTCCGGTGTCTTCGAACCCGAGGGCGTCGTACAGCGCCACTGCCGGTGCATTGGTTTCCGCCACCCACAGTTGGCATCGTTCTGCCCCTGCGCTCTCCGCCCACGCCACGACGGTTTCCACGAGGCGGCGCGCCAGACCCTGTCCGCGTAGCGCCGGCTCGACCCACACTCCGTAGATGTTGCGGGCATCCGGGTCGTCCTCGGGCTGATAGGCCCCGGCGATGCCGACGACACCGTCGGGAGCGTGGGCCAGGTAGATCGCTGACGTCCCTCCGGCGGAACCAACGGCAGCCTGCGCCGACCAGTGTTCCGAGGGGTGCTGTACCGACTCGATATACGTACCGGCGAAGGCGTACGGGGCGTCGAGCAGCGCGAGGAGCCTCACTTGCATCAGGAGCGACCCCTCCTCGACGGCGATGCGTCGTATCTCGACTCTCATGGCCGTCAGGCCGGAAGCAGTTCCCCGAGCCTGTCGATGAGATCGACAACACGGTTCGAATAACCCCACTCGTTGTCGTACCAACTCAGGATCTTCACGAGGTTGCCGCCCAGCACCTGGGTCGACGCTGCGTCGAAGATCGACGAGTGGGGGTTGCCGATGATGTCGGTGGAGACGAGGGGATCTTCGGAGTACTGGATGATCCCGGCCAACGGTCCGTCGGCCGCCGCCTTCACCGCCGCGTTCACCTCTTCGACGGTGACCGGGCGGGAGAGTTCGACGACGAGATCGACGGTGGAGCCGTCTGGAACGGGCACCCGCATCGCCATTCCGTCCAGCTTGCCGTCGAGGTTGGGGAGCACCTTGCCCACCGCCTTGGCCGCACCGGTCGTCGTCGGGATGATGTTCTCGGTGGCCGCCCGGCTGCGTCGGAGGTCGGCGTGGGGGACGTCTGCCAGTCGTTGGTCGTTGGTGTACGCATGCACCGTCGTCATGATCCCGCGCTCGATCCCGAAGGCATCGTCGAGAACCTTGGCGATCGGGGCGAGGCAGTTCGTCGTGCACGAGGCGTTGGAGACGATCACGTCGGTGGCGTCGAGGACGTCGTCGTTGACGCCCAGCACCACCATCTCGTCGATCGCGTCCTTGGCCGGCACCGTGAGGATCACCCGCTTGGCGCCTGCGTCGATGTGCCATTGAAGTTGCTCGCGGCTCCGGAAGATTCCGGTGGCCTCGACGACCACGTCGACTTCTAGTTCAGACCACGGGAGATTCTTCGGATCGCGTTCCATCAGCATTCTGATCGACTGACGTCCGACCTTCATCACACCATCGGTCACCTCGACGTCCTGTCCGAGCGGACCCATGACCGAGTCGTACTCCAGGAGGTAGGCGAGCACGTCGTCATCCGCCAGGTCGTTGATGGCGACGACATCGATGTTGGAGTCTTCCCGTTCGAGGATCACCCGCAGGACGTTGCGCCCGATCCGACCGAATCCGTTGATTACGACCTTGATACTCATGCCGGCACCCCCACGATGTGATCCGCCATCTTCTCGGCGGCTTCGACCACCCGGGCGGTGTACCCCCACCCGTTGTTGTACCAGGTGATGGTCTTGACGAGAGTGCCTCCCATCACCATCGCCGCCAGGCTGTCGTAGATCCCTGAATGAGGCGATTGGCGCACATCGGACGAGACGATCGGGTCTGCCGAATACTCGATCACCCCGGCGTACTTGGATTCGACGGCGGTGCGAACTGCGGCGTTCAGCGTCGTCACTTCGGTGGAGTCGCGCACTTCAGCGACGAGGTCGACGGTGGAGCCGTCAGCCACCGGCACGTTGAGGGCGGCTCCTGAGAGCTTGCCGCGCATGTCCGGCATCACGCTCATGAGGATCTCCGGGGAATTGGTGCTCTGGGGGATGATGTTCTCGCCTGCGGCCCGGCTTTGTCGAAAACCGGCGGAAGGTACGTCGGCCAGACGCTGGGAGTTCGTCATGGCATGGACCGACGTGAAAAACGCCCTTTCCAGCCCGAAGGCGTCGTCGAGGATGCGCAGGATGGGTGCGAGGGCGTTGGAGGTGTTCGACCCCATCGCCACGATGTCGGTGGTCGATGTCAGCACCTCGTCGTTCACCCCCGTGAGGAGAATCGGAATCTCGTCGGCCAGGTCTTCGGGGGTCGAGGCGAGGATCACACGCTTGGCCCCGGCATCGAGATGCTTCCGGCACCAGGTGGTGGATCGGTACCCGCCGGTCGCCTGGACGACGATGTCGACTCCCAGATCGCCCCAGTTGGCGTCACCGGGCTCCTTGGCGTTCAGATAGGGGATCACGCGGCCGTCCATGACGAGACCGGATGAGGTCTCTTCCAGCGGCTTGGTGAAACGACCGTGGATCGAGTCGTACTTGAGCAGGTAGGTGAGGCCTTCAGGGTCGGCGATGTCGGCGATCGCCGCCACCTCGAGGGTGGGATGATCGGCGATCATACGGAACATGTTGCGGCCGATTCGGCCGAACCCCATCAGGCCGATTCGTGCGGTGGTCATATGTGAGCCATCTCCTCGCGATGTTCGGCAGCACCAAAGGTAGTCGAGGCTGGAAGCGGTTACACGTCGGACGGCGTTGACGTTACGGCCTTCCCCGACCGGGCCGCTCGACGTAGGTTGGGGCGGCGGGTGAGGGAGGAGTTTTTCGATCATGTTGGCAATCGCCGCCGCCTGTCTCATCTCCCTTCCGGGACCGGTCACCCAACCCTTCGCCCCCGACGGGCCATACGCCGGACACTGGGGGGTCGATATCGCCGTCGACTCCGGAGCGATCGTCGAGTCGCCGTTGGACGGAGTCGTTTCCTTCGCAGGGTCGGTGGTCGGGGTCCGAACCGTCACCGTGAGGCAAGGAGCCTTCCGCGTCAGTCTGTCGTACTTGTCCGCGATCGACGCGGTGGCGGGTCAGGCGGTCCGTCGCGGTGATCCTGTCGGTCGCGCCGGTGCTCCCCACGGGATACCCGGTCTGCACATCGGGGTGCGCCGGGGGGACGTCTATGTCGATCCGGTCGATGTATCACGTTGTCGTTCCGGGGGAACGATTCGGCTGTTGCCTCCTATGCTCGGCGGACTCGTACACAAGGATTGAATGCGGCGCGCTCTGCTCGGTGGGACGTTCGATCCCCCGCACATCGGTCATCTCGCGGTCGCCCAGGCGGCATGGGAGCAACTGTCGGTCGACATCGTGACCTTCCTCCCTGCGGGCGACCCCTGGCAGAAATCCGACGACCGGGCGATCACCCCGGCCGCCATCCGGTGCCAGATGATCTCGGCGGCGGTCGAAGGAATCCTTCATTTCGAGGTCGATCCGCGCGAGGCCGAACGGGGCGGTCCTACGTTCACCTGGGACACGATCGAGTCCTTCACCGACGATCATGTGACTCTGGTGCTCGGAGCCGACGCCGCCGCCGGGCTCCGATCGTGGCATCGGGGCGACGAACTCGCCGAACGGGTGGAAGTCGCCGTGGTCGGCCGGCCCGGAACGGAGCGGGCAGAGGTGGAACGGGCGGTCCCCGGCGTCCAGTGGCTCGAAATGCCCGAACTGGATCTCTCCAGCACGAAACTTCGTGCCTGGTTGGGACGCGGGTTTTCCGGGCGGTTCCTCATCCCGGACGGAGCGCTCGGAGTCATCGCCGAGAAAGGTCTTTATTCCGAGGATGTTCAGTACTGACAGGCTTGTACACTGCGACGGTCACTGGATCAGGAGGTAGTCCCGTCGAGGAAACACTGGAGATGGCCCGGGTCGCCGCCGACGCCCTGGCCGACAAGAAGGGCATCGACATCACGATGCTCGAGGTCGGCGACTTGCTGTCCATCACCGAGTATTTCCTCATCGCAACGGGGACCTCACGCCCGCATGCCCAAGCCTTGATCGACGCCGTCGAAGAGCGGCTGGGCGAGCATGACAGGAAGGCCCTCCGGCGTGAAGGCGTGGCCGAGGCCGAATGGGTGCTCCTCGACTTTGGCGACTTCGTCGTCCACGTGTTCCAGCAGACGCCGCGCGACTACTACGGACTCGAACGGTTGTGGGGCGATGCGCCCCGGGTTCCCCTCGAAGTCGGAGCCTCGCAGGGCTGAAGCCCGAGGTTTCTCCGCTCCGACTGCGGTTGATAGACTCGCCGTTCCCCAACTGGGGCTGTAGCTCAGCCTGGCAGAGCACTTGCATGGCATGCAAGGGGTCAGGGGTTCAAATCCCCTCAGCTCCACATCACG
>JBBDWN010000154.1:0-12051 GCA_040902855.1 Acidimicrobiia bacterium
CCGAGAGCCTTCCGGGCAGCCGCTTGTTGGGCTTCCTTCTTCGAACGTCCGGTACCCGCACCGAGCACGACGCCCTCGACGCTCACCGAGGCGTTGAACACCTTGGCGTGGTCGGGGCCGGCGTCTTCCACGGAATAGTCGGGCCGGAGTCCTCGGCTGGCGAGACGCTCCTGGAGCCGGGTCTTGAAGTCCCTTCCTCCCGGCATCTGCGCCTTTGACCTGATCAGCTCGGTCCAATGCTGGAGGATCACACGGCGGCTCGCCTCGAGACCTGCGTCGAGATAGATCGCGCACAGGACCGCCTCCATGGCGTCGGAGAGAATCGAGTCCTTCGTCCTGCCCCCCGACGCCAACTCACCTATCCCCATCGCAATGTGGTCTCCCAGGCCGATCTTGCGGGCGATCTCTGCCAACTCCACCCGGTTGACACAGGCCGCCCGCACCTTGGCCATCTCGCCTTCCGGCATGTCCGGGTAGGACTCGAAGAGGAAGTCGGTGACCACCAATTGGAGAACGGCATCGCCCAGGAACTCGTGGCGCTCGTTGTCCGGTATCTCGGGATGTTCTGCCGTGTAGGAACGATGTACGAGAGCCGCATCGAGCACAGCCGGGTCAGAGAAAGTGTGGCCGAGCGCGGCCTGCAATGTTTCCGTCATGACGTCAGACGGAGACCTTGGATGCGATGCGGGAGACGAGGCCCCCGTCTGCACCCTCGTACGCCAGCACGAGCGCATTTGCGATCGCGCGGCGGCCCGATGATCCGTGGGCGATGACGACCACACCATCGACTCCGAGGAGAAAGGCTCCGCCCGTCTCCTCGTAGTCCATGCGGCGGACGATTGGCTTGATGAGTCCCATCACTTCCTCTCTGGTTGCGTGCGAGGCGGCCTCGAGCGCTTCGTCGAGCAGCGACATCACGAGTCCGCCTGCCCCTTCGATGGTCTTGAGAAACACGTTTCCGGTGAAGCCGTCGGTGACGATCACGTCGGCTTTGTCACCGGCGATGTCGTGACCCTCGACGTTCCCCACGAAGGTCACGTTGGCCTTGGCCAAGAGTTCGTAGGCAGCCTTCTCGAGTGGCCTGCCCTTGCCTCGCTCCTCACCGATGTTGAGGAGCGCCACCCGCGGGTGTTCGATGCCGAGCCCGATCTCCGCCAGCGCCGCTCCCATTTCGCCGAACTGGACGAGGTGTTCGGGCTTCACTTCGGGGTTGGCTCCCGAGTCGACCATGATCGTCGAGGTCCCTCGCGTGGGGAGCACCGTGGCGATGGTGGGCCGCAGAACGCCGGCGACTCGGCCGATGAGAATCGCCGCCGAGGCCATCGCCGCGCCCGTCGAACCGGCACTCACGAACCCGTCGACTTCGCCTTCCCGCACCAGGCGGGCACAGATGGCTACGGAGCTCTCCGGTTTCTCTCGGATAGCTCGCGCAGGATCGTCCGCCATGCCGACGACGTCTGCGGCATGAACGACGGGAAGGGTGGCCCCGAGCGCGGCGAGCTGGTCGGAGAGGACGACTGCGTCACCGACGAGGACGACATCGACACCCTGCGCCGAGGCGGCGACCGCCCCGGCCACCGTTTCGGTGGGGGCACGATCTCCGCCCATGGCATCGAGTGCGATTCGGGTCACAGCTCAGTCGGTCGCGACGACTTCCCGGCCGTTGTACGTGCCGCAGGTGCCACAAGCCCGGTGTGGGAGCCGGGGGCTCTTGCACTGCGAACAGGTGGACAAGGTCGGTTTGTCGACCTTCCACTGGGCCTTGCGCTGCCGGGTACGCATGCGCGACATCTTCTTCTTGGGCACCGCCATGGTGCGTTCCTCCGGATGGATCAGGAATCGAACAGTTGCTTGAGTGCGGCGAACGGGGAATCAGACCCATCGCCATGCCCGTCGCAAGGTGCCTCATTCAAGTCGGTTCCGCACACGGCGCAAAGTCCCAGACAATCGTCTCGGCAGACAGGGGCGAGCGGAAGCGAGAGCGACACCTCGTCGCGGACTGCCGGTTCGAGGTCGATCGAGTGCCCGTCGACCAGCGGAAGCTCGTCGTCTGCGTCGTCAGGGTGCCGCCGATAGACCTGTTCGAACGCAATGTCGAGATCGTCCTCCCAGATGGTGAGACATCTCTTGCACGTGAGTTCTGCTGTGACCGTCACCGTTCCCCGGGCGATGATCCCGTCACTCAGGGACCTGAGCTTGGCGCGCATGATCGCCTCTCCGTCGACCACTGCGTTGGCCAGCGCAACGGAAACCGCGATCGACCCGGACTCGTCACGCGCCGAGCCGGGATCGTTCAGGAGATCGGAGATCTGGACGAGATATGACACGCCTCGAAGGGTATCGCCTCGATGGGCGAACGAGGCGCTGTCCCGTCAGAGCGGAGGTTCGGGTGGTGCCGGGCGGACTTCGTGCAACTCGGCACGAGCCGAGTGGACCCTGGTGAGCACCGACGCGAGAAGTGACTCGATCTTCTCGAGGCTCACCTCGATCTCGTCTTCGGCTTCGAGTCGCAACCGCCGGGCCTCGCCTTCAGCCCTGCGCACCAAGATATTCGCCTCCTCGACGGCTTCGGCCAGGATGTAGGACTCGGAGACGAGACGACGACTCTCCGACTTCGCCCGGTCGATGATCTCCTCGGCACGCTCGTTCGTACGCGCCACAAACGCCTCACGCTCCCGCACCATCCATCGGGCGGCGCGCAACTCGTCCGGCAACGCGACGCGCATCCGATGGAGCAGCGAGAGGAACCCGTCCTTGTCCACCAGCACGTTCGCCGACAGAGGCATCGACTTCGCCTCCTCCAGATGGACGATCATCACGTCGATCATTTCCTGCAGTTCGCCGACCGTGGAAGTCGGGCCCGTGTGCTCGGAATCTGTCACGACAGCTTCTCCTTCAATGCGGCTGCCACCGGGGCGGGTACCAGTTCTTCCACGCTACCGCCCAGCAGGGCGACCTCACGGACCAACGTCGAGGAGATGAAACTCCAGGCGGGACTGGTGGGGATGAACACCGTCTCGACGCCACGGATGGTGGCGTTCATCTGCGCCATCTGCAGTTCGTAGTCGAAGTCCGATGACGTTCTCAGACCCTTGACGACGACGTCGATTCCTCGGTCGACGACGTGATCGACGAGAAGCCCGGTGAACACGTCGTATTCGACGTTCGGAGTGTCAGGGAGCGAGGCGCGGAAGAGTTCGATCCGTTCCGTCACAGTGAACATGGGGCTCTTGGACGGGTTCTCGACCACCGACACGACGACGCGCTCGAACATCGCAGCAGTGCGAGCGATCACGTCGACGTGGCCGTTGGTCGGCGGGTCGTAGCTTCCGGGGCAGAGGGCGGTGGTCATCGGTCCATCACGTACCTGATGATTGTGGTGTCCCCGTGCGCCCGAACGTCGTCAATCCGCAGACCGGCCACTTGCGGGACTTCATCGCCGGTCTTGCGGGTGATGACGACGGTGGTGTCGTCGTCGAGAGCATGGACCAGGTTGGCGAGGACTTCGGCGACGTCCGACGACGAAACCGGCCACGGCGGATCGCAGAAGACGAGATCGAATCGCGACGTCGTCTCGCGCACGAACCGTTCTGCCGGTCCGGCGACGACCGTGGCGTCGATGCCCAGCGCTGCGAGATTCGCCCGAAGCGCTTCGAGTGCCCTGCGGCCCGATTCGACGAAGACCGTCGAGTCGGCTCCCCGGCTGATGGCTTCGATACCGAAGCTCCCGGCTCCGGCGTACAAGTCGAGAACCGCGGCCCCGGGCACCTCCTCGAAGATCGACGAGAACAGCGACTCCTTGACGTAGTCCATGACCGGACGCGTATCGGACGTCTCCGGTGCCTGGATTTTCCGGCCGCGGTGCGTCCCAGCAATGACCCTCACTCGGTTGACGCTACCCCGACTGGTGCCAGTCTCAGGACACGAATAGCCACGCCACCTCGTCACCGAGGAGCGCCTGCAGCTCCTCGCGGAGTTCCGGCGCGTTGGCAAGAATCGGATCTTCGGCAACCATGGCGAATGCCTCCTCCCTGGCACGAACCAGCAGATCGAAGTCGCGGATGATGTCGGCGAGCCGCAGGTCGCCCAATCCAGACTGGCGCTCTCCGAACACCGTGCCCTGACCTCGGATCGCCAGGTCGATCTCGGCAAGCTTGAACCCGTCGTTGCTGTCCACCATCGCCCCAATCCGCTGCTCGCCATCGTCTGTGCTCGGGTCGGCCACGAGCACGCAGACGCCCGGATCGGATCCACGCCCGACCCGTCCCCGAAGCTGGTGGAGCTGGGAGAGTCCAAAGCGGTCGGCGTCCTCGATCACGATGACCGTCGCGTTTGCCACGTCGATCCCGACTTCGATCACTGTCGTGGCGACCAGGATGTCGATGTGACCGGCGCGGAACGAGGCCATCACCGCCTCCTTTTCCTTCGACGGGAGTTGGCCGTGGAGGAGTCCGACCCGCAGCCCTGCGAACACCTCACTGAGCCGCTCGAACTCCCCGGTGGCGCTGGCCGCCTCGATCTTGTCCGAGTCCTCGACGAGAGGACACACGACAAACGCTTGGTGCCCTTTCGCCACTTCGGAACGGACGATCTGCCACGCACCATCCTCTTGCTCGCGTGTGAGCCACACTGTGCGCACCGGGCTCCGTCCGGGCGGAAGTTCCTCGATCGCCGATACCGCCAGGTCGCCGTAGAGCGTCATCGAGAGGGTGCGCGGGATCGGCGTCGCCGTCATGATGAGAAGATCCGGTTCCGGGCCGGCGCCCTTCGCCTTCAGATCCTGTCGCTGCATTGCCCCGAATCGGTGCTGCTCGTCGACGACCGCAACCCCCAGCCGCTGAAAAGTGACCCCTTCCTGGATCAGGGCATGGGTGCCGACCACGATGTCGACCTTCCCGGCGGCGATGGCGTCCAACAGATCCCTCCGATTGACATCCGACCGCCAGTTGGCCAGCTGCTGACTCCCGGTCAGGAGGGCCATCCGCACGACCGGGCCGCTCGGAGACCCGAACAGCGACCCCATCCCGAGCGCGGCCCCCACGCCTTCGGGCTCGGGCGCCAACCCGGCGGCGCCCAGCAGGTCGCGTATCCCGAGAAAGTGCTGGGTGGCCAGGACTTCGGTCGGGGCCATCACGGCACCTTGATGACCCCCCTCGAGTGCGGTGAGCAGCGCGATCACGGCCACGACGGTCTTCCCGGATCCGACTTCGCCCTGCAGCAGCCGGTTCATGGGAAGGGCATCGATGAGATCGCGGGTGATCTCGGAGATCACGTTCTCCTGATCGGCAGTCAGATCGAACGGCAGCCCATCTCGGAACGCACCGACGAGTTCGCCGGTCGGGACGTGGCGAATGCCGTCGGCGTTCCGCTCCCGCTCTGCCTTGCGGCTGGCGAGAGCGAGAGAGAGCCTGAACAACTCGTCGAAGACGAGCCGCCGGCGGGCCGGTCCGGCCCGGTCGACGGACTCGGGGAAGTGCAGGTCTGCCAACGCGGTGTCGCGATCGATGAGGCCGTGCCGCTCCAGGATCGGGGGTGGAACCGGGTCGGGAATCGGGCGCGACCTCTGGAGTGCGTTGTGGATTCCCCGCCTGATCCATCCGATGCCGACGCTCTTCACGTTGGGATGGACGGGAACCACCCTTCCGGTAGTGAGCGACTCCGATGTCCCGGAGAGCACGTCGACATCGGGTGCCTTCATCTGGCGCCGTCCGCGAAAGCTCTCCACCACCCCCGACAGGGCGACTTCGACCCCCACCGAAAGCTGGGTGGCGCGAAACGCCTGGTTGAACCACACGACGTCGAGGACGTCGGTCCCGTCGGTCACTTTCGCTTCGACGATCGCCATGTTCCGTTTGACTCGTCGGGCCGAGACCGAACGCACGGTGCCGATCACCGTGATCTCCTCCCCCAGCGGCAAGAGGGCGATCGGCTCGATCCGACTCCGGTCGATGTAGCGACGGGGCGCGTGGAACAGGAGATCTGCAACCGAGACGAGGCCGGCCTCGGCGAGCTTCTTGCCGCGCGCCCCTTTGAGGCCCTGGACCTCCGATACGTCGATGGTCGCGAGCTTGGCGAGAGTCGCCATCTCAGCGCATCACTCGAACGAGAGAAGATACGGGTAGATCGGCTGTCCACCGTCGAGAACGGCGACGTCGGTATCCGGGTACTCGGCACCGATCCACGATGACAAGGCGGCGGTGACACCTGAATCGGCGTCTGCTCCGGCGTACACGGTCACGAGTTCGATCGGTGCCGTCATGATGCGTCGCACGAGCCTCGTGACTGCGGTCCACTGGTCGGGATCGGCCACGATGGGGGTGCCGTCGACGATCCCCATCTAGTCTCCCTGCACGATCTCTCCGAGACCCTCGACTTTGGCGTTGCGGACAGCCTGGGTGATCTCGGCGCTGATGATCGAGGAGGCGGCCGCCGACATGGTCTGGGCTGCGTCCTCGAGGGACTCCTCCCCCGTCGAATACCCGAACATCGCAGCCAGGCCCTGGGGGATGGAACGGGTCGGCACCACGAGGACGTTCTTCGTCGTCAGGGCGTCGAGTTGCTCGGCGACCGGAACGACGTTCTTGTTGTTGGGCAGCACGATCACGTGGTTGGCCGGGATCGACTCGATAGCCGAGAGCAGATCGTCCGCGCTCGGATTCATCGACTGACCTCCGATCACGACGCCTTGCACGAGCAGGCTCTCGAACAGATCGACCAGGCCACTCCCGGCGACGACGGCCACGACACCGACCGGAGCCACTGCGGCCTCCACCCGCGCTTCGAACCCCGCCTGCGGCGGCTCCGCGTGAGCGGCGGCTTGTTCGAGGAGATCGGTGACCTTGATCGCCCTGGGGGTTCCCGCGGCGATACCCGCTTCGATCGACGACCCGATGTGGTCGGTGTGGATGTGGCAGTTCCACTCACCGTCACCACCGACGATCACGATGGAGTCACCGAGAGCCGCCCAACTTTCTCGAAACGCCGGGATCGACTCTTCCGGTGCATCGAGGAAGAACATCACTTCGTAGCGGAGGTCGGCGACCGAAACCGCGCCGGTCGATTCGATCGCGTCCAGGTTCGCCGACATCGCCACGACGCGGTCGGGCAGCGACACGTCGAGCCCTGTCTGTTCGACGACGAAGGCCGCGAGCAGGAGGACGACGCCAGCGCCGCCGGCATCCACGACGCCGGCTTGGCGGAGAACCGGGAGGAGATCCGGAGTCCGGTCGAGGGCATCGACCGACCTGCGATAGACAGAGCTGAAAAATTCGGCCAGCCCGGTGCCATTCTGCGACGACTGCACTGCCTCCTCGGCCGCTTCCCGGGCGACGGTGAGGATCGTTCCCTCCAGCGGAGAGTTCACCTGGGCGTAGGCCCCCCGTGCCCCCTCGTGGAGGCCGGCCGCCAACTCGCGGGTGCCGACCGTGGCTCCGGAGCCGAGCGACGACGCCAAGCCTCGGAGGATGAGACTCAGGATCAGCCCGCTGTTGCCGGTGGCACCGCGCAGGGAGCCGTCGGCGATCGCCCGGCCGACATCTGACATCGACGTCGCACCTTCGAGCTGGGCGTTGACATGACGCACCGTGGCCAGCAGGTTCGAACCGGTGTCGCCGTCGGGAACGGGATACACGTTGAGCGCATTGATCGTGTCGCAGTGGACCGCCAAGAGATCCTGGTACCGTGTGAATACCCGCTTCAGGTCGTCCGAAGTCATGGTCGTCATGGTCACGTACGGCACCGCCATCGATACGGCACTGTCACAAGAGTCCGGGACTCGGTCGTGGCACGGTTCGGCATGAACGGCGAGTATACGAACGACCCCTCCGGCAGGCTCTCGCGCCGAACAATCGGAGATCAATGCGGTCTGGGTGGAATCGAAGGCGTCGCGATGACCGTCCCCGGTTGGGAGAGTCGCCGGCGACGCTGGTACCCTTCCCGGCCGTCCCAGGAGTTTCCCCATGTCTTATCGCTGTGAAGTGTGCGGCAAGCAGCCGTCATTCGGAAAGAGTGTCAGCTTCTCGCACAAACGAGCCAACCGCCGGTGGCTGCCCAACATCCAGAAGGTGCGGGTCAAGCACGGCAATAACACCCGCCGCGCCCGTGTGTGCACCTCGTGCATCCGCGCCGGAAAGATCGAGAAGGCCTGACGGTGCCCCAGGGCGTCGTCAAGACCTACGACCCCACGACCGGATACGGCGTCGTGGTCTCCGACGAAGGCGGCAACGAGATCTACCTGCGTCCTGGCTCCCTCAAGGGGTCGATCTTCCGGCTTCTACGCCAGGGTCAGCGGATCATCTTTGATCTGACCACCGAAGAAGACCGCGGGTACGCCAACAACATTCGCGTCGGCCAGGACGGTTATTGATCCCGGCTCGACCGAGTCGTCCCGACGCGGGTCGAGCCCTCTCGGTAGAGTCGCCTCCAACGTCCCCCGAGAGGAGCACGCACAGTGGTTGTTCAGGCATACGTCCTGATTCAGACCGAGGTCGGTAAAGCCGCCCTGGTCGCCGAAGAAGTCCGCACCATCCCTGGAGTGGAGACTGCAGACGACGTCACCGGTCCATACGACGTGATCGTCCGCGCCTCAGCAGAAGATGTCGATCAACTCGGCAAGCTGGTGGTCGCGAAAGTTCAGGCGATCGACGGCATCACCCGCACCCTGACCTGCCCAGTGGTCAACCTCTGAACTGATCGTCGGAACGCCCGGTCACCCGAGCTTGCTCGCGATCGACCGGGCGTTCCTCAACGCCATCCCGTCCGCCCCGTGGGTGGAATAGCGCCTGGCCGAAGTCGCCTCGAGCTCGGCCACGACATCTCGAAGCAACTCGTCCCGACTGATCGGCGCCCACAGCGAACCGGACAACGAGCCCGGAATCGTGTTGATCTCGTTGACTCGCAAGTCGTCGCCCGAGAGCAGGAAGTCGACGCGAGCGATTCCCCGTATCCCGATCATCCGGGCGACGATCTCCGCCATTCTCCGAACCTCGCCATCGAGTTCGACGGACAGACCGGCCTGGGGATTCGAAACCCCGCTTGACTCGTCCCAGGCGAGATACTTCTGCGTATAGCTGTAGACCCCGCCCGCACCCTGGGCAGGCTCTTCGATCATCGAGGTTTGGGGCGAGGGGTAGAAGCGGACCGCCACCTGCAGGTCACGAACACCATCCAAGAACGGTTCGACGACGGTGCCGTCGATGTGATACGGCGAGGCTGACGCCAACGCCAGGGCGGTGGCGTGGTCGTCGACGACTTCGATCCCGATCGACGAACCCCCGAATCGTGGCTTGAGGATGTACGGACCGTCGAAAGGCGGAGGCACTGAGTTCAACAGAACCCGAGGAAGCGTCGGCAGGCCGAGCCGTTCGACCGCGCCGCCGAAAGCCAACTTGTCCATGCCGAGGGCTGAACCCGCCTGGCCCGGACCGGAGTACCGATACCCGGCCAGGTCCAGCATGCCCTGCAGCGTCCCGTCCTCACCCGGACCCCCATGGGTCGCCAAGACGATCACCGAAATGTCGAGTGGCTTCTTCTTGGAGAGGAACCCAGTCCCCGGCTCGGCGACGAACGACAGCTCGCGCGCCTTGCGGGGAGTCCCGTCGGCGAAGTCTGCGGGTTCCAGATCGTTTGGGACCAGGCGGAACCGCCCCGTCTTGTCCCAATAGATGGGGTGACAGCCTCCCAGGGTGCGCACGGCCATCAGACCGGTGGTGATACTTATGTCATGTTCCGGCGACGGACCGCCGAAGAGCACTGCGGGAAGGGGCATGAATCACGGATAATGGTCGGGGAGATCGTTCTCGTAGAGGATGGCGTCGCCTTCGACGAGGTTGTCTCGTATCCAGCGCACGGCTTCATCGCGAGTGTCGAAGACGATAACCGAGGAGATGCCTGCTTCTCGCGCCCCGCGAACCAGAGCATCGCGGTTGGTGCGGTTGACGACGATGAAGTCGGTGACCCCGGCTGCCCCGGCCGACAGGCCGAACTCTCTGTTCGCTTCTTGTTGGGCACCCCCGAGTTCGACCATGCCTGGTGTGACGACCACCTTCCGGCCGCCGGGCGTTCCCAGACCGGCCAGTAGACCGAGGGCGGCGGAGGCACCGGCTGGATTGGCATTGAAGGTGTCGTCGATGATGTCGAAGCCGCGTTCGGACCTCCCCACGGTGCGTCGGTGAGGTATCTCCGGAAGATCGCCCAGGCGATCCGCCACCCGAGCCGGATCCAGATCGAGCGCCAGAAGCACACCGACGGCACAGGCGACGTTCACCGGATGCGCTCGGTCGACAGGAAACGAGCCGAGACTCGCACCGCGGACGGTCACCGCGCCGTCACCGGAGACCGTGACGTCGGCCGGGTTTCCCTCTGCCGACACGGTGATCACACGGCGGAGGGGCGACTCTCTCGATGCGATCTCCGCCAGAAGAGGGTGATCGATTGCGACAACTGCGACCGGCGCGTCCTCGAGGATCTCGCTCTTTGCCTGTGCGATGCGCTCGATCGTCCCCATCCGCTCGAGGTGCACCGGGCCCAGGGCCGTGATGACGGCCACATCGGGCGTGATCCACCGGCAAAGGTCGCGTATCTCCCCTGGCCCGTAGGTTCCCATCTCCGCAACGAACACCTCCGTGCCGGCGGCGAGCTGTTCGTTGATCGACCGGGCCAGCCCCATCCGGTTGTTGAAACTGGCAGGCGATGCCATCACCGAATGCACGCCTCCGAGCAGGTGAGCAATGACATTCTTCGTCGAGGTCTTGCCGTAAGAGCCGGTGATCGCCACGACGGTCGGGCCCACCCGCTGGAGGGCTGCCGCCGCCTGTTCGACCCAGCGATTCCCTTGCCTGCGTTCGTACGGGGCGACGAGGCCCAGAGACAGATCGATCAGGAGCGGTGTCGCCAACGGAACTGCGACCACGAGCAACGCCAGTTCCGTCACGGCACCGACGACGACGATCGACACGGCAGTCAGACCGACGAACAAAGCGAGGCGTCGCATACGGTTCGTCCAGACGAGAGCCGACGTTCTCCCCCGAAGTCCCAGACCGATCGGGCCGATCACGGCAACGGCCCCTGTGATCAGACCCAAGAGAGGGACAAGCCACGCCAGGAGCACACCGAGGATGCCAAGCGCCAACAGAGACACGTTCCTGCCGTCCACCGTCCACCACAGTCGGGCGAATCGCGTCACGCCACCCAGGTAGTGCTCCCGCTGAGCGACTCGCAGCCACCGCAGGGCAGCCAGCATCGCGCACCCAGCCGACACTGCAGCGAGAACCCAGATCATCGGTCCAGCATGCCGTCGATGGCGCGTCGGAGGTCGGACGGGGTCTGAGTGGGGACGAGGTGACCCACATCATCGAGGACGACGAGTACGACCGGGACCCCTCGCCCGTCGAGGATCGCCATTGCGGCCCTCGCCACCTCAGGATCGACCTCGGTGTCTGCGGCGCCCCACACCAGCGCCACAGGAGCGGAGATCTGGGCCAACTCGGCCTCGTATGACTCATTCACCGCCGTCACGAGAACTTCGCGCATCACGCCGGTTGCCGCCCGGTAGTCATTCGATCCTCGGCGGCGCCGCTCCCGCTCCATCCGATCGTCAGAGACCAGACCTCTCCGATTCGCCCACCGAAGCGCCCGGAATACAAGGGCGGGACGCCGGGAGATCCCAGACCGGATCAGCGGAACTCCGGTCAGGACGAGTCCTTTCACAGGGACTGACGCCGCGAGACAGACCGCCACCCGTCCACCGAAGGAGTGCCCGACGAGGACGGGAGGTTCGGGCAGACCACGGATCAGATCCTCGAGGATTTCGGCATAGCCCCTGGCACCAGTCGAAGACGCGGGAGCCGGCGACGCGCCGAATCCGGGAAGGTCCACCGCGATCGCATCGAGTCCGTCGAGAACGGCCGCGAAGTCTGCACCGCGCCTCCCCCAACCGTGCAAGGCGACGACGCGGGGAGGCCAGGAGCCGTGTGTTTCGGCGAAGACCCCATCCGCCACCGACTTCAGCGCCATTGCGAGTCCGCCACTCCGTTGCTCAACCCGTTCCGAACC
>JBBDWN010000154.1:12151-13718 GCA_040902855.1 Acidimicrobiia bacterium
ACAGCATGGAATCCGGCGTCGACATGAATGATCTCGCCCGTCGTCATCGGCGCCCAATCGGACATGAGGACACAGGCCATCCGCGCCACCGGCTCAGGATTTGTCTCGTCCCAGCGCAACGGTGCACGCTCGTTCCACACCTCCCGAAAACGATCGAATCCCGGAATCGACTTGGCTGCAACCGTGCCGAGCGGACCGGCGGAAACGGCATTGACCCTGATCCGATCCGGGCCGAGATCCCTGGCGAGGTAGCGGGTGACCGACTGCAGGGCGGATTTCGCCACCCCCATCCAGTCATACGCGGGCCATGCCTGGGTGTTGTCGAAGTCGAGCGTGACGAGGGAGCCGCCGTCTGTCATCAGCGGTCGCAATGCGACGGCCAGCGTCTTGTATGAGAACGCCGACGTCATGAAGGCAGTCGCCGCGCTCTCAGCAGGAGTCGTGAGGAAGTTTCCGCCGAGGGCATCGGCGGGAGCGAAGGCGATGGCGTGGAGGGCACCATCCACCCGATCCCACTTCGCCGACACCGATGCAACGAAGCGGTCGACATGTTCGGGGTCGTTGATGTCGAGTTCGAAGACATCTGCCGGACTCGGGAGACGCTGGACGGAACGCTCTGTCAGACGGAGACCCCGACCGAAGCCGGTGCACACCACCTCCGCCCCCTCCTCCTGGGCGATGCGGGCCGTGTGCCAGGCGATCGAGTCATCGGTCAGCACACCGGTGATGACGAGACGTTTCCCTTCCAACAGCATGTGGCCTCCTCAGGCTCCGAAACTCTGACCGAATGTCATGATCCCGCGGATCCCGAGACCCATCGAGAAGAGAAACAGCAGTCCGTATGACAGCGCCGGCCGCTTGGCGAACTGACTGCGATAGATGTAGACGAAGGCGAAGGTGAACATCAGGACCACGCCGTAGAACAGGTGCTGGTTGCCCGGGTCACGATCTTCGACCGCAAATCCGACCAGCCCCAACGCGACCTGGGCGATTCCCGCAACGAAGCCTACGGATGCCCCGATCCAGAAAGGCCTTCCCGGCTCACGCCTGAATATCGCAAGAGCGACACCCCAGAGTCCGAGAACCCCGAGGAGACCGACCACGTACCAGCCGATGTCGCGGTGGACCGAGACGAGCAGCGACATTGCGGTCTGGGGCATTTGGGTCTGGGCGAAAACGACGATCGGCATCTGGTCCAAGATCGTAGACACGGGACCCGCTCTCACCGGGTCGAGCGCCGCAGAACGGAGCTCGATGCCGCCTCCGAAGGTCGAGGCATAAGGCCACGGCCAGCCAAGTTCACCCTTCGAGCAACCGCCGCTTCTGGGCTTCGAACTCCTCCTCCGACAGCACACCTCGATCGCGAAGTTCGGCGAGACCCGACAACTCCTCGGAGACCGACGATCCGCCACGGCGCAGCGAGACTGTCCGGGCCTCCCGCTGCTGGTAGATCAACGATTGGAGGCCCTCCGGATCAGGGATGTCCGCATAGCGGCTCTGCCCGGTCTCACCAGCCGACTCGATGACGAGGTCGCCGGAACGAATGGCCCGCTCGATCAACGACTGT
>JBBDWN010000155.1:0-13703 GCA_040902855.1 Acidimicrobiia bacterium
CCCCCCCACCACCTCAGACGAGTAGATCCGTTGGAACCCAGGGTTAGATCGGACTCATACGTCCGATCCAGCCCACGGAAGAGCCTCGACCACCGTCGACCCTCAACCTCTAGTCGAGGTCCATAGCCTTGGGGTTTACGTGGCGTGGTAGGTGTGTAAAGCTCTACTCGACCCTTTCGGTTTCGGCCGAACCAACCCGTGAGGATTTCATCATGAGCAAGGCAGCAAGCGGCGGTTATCTGGCCGTCATCAAAGTCGTCGGAGTGGGTGGTGGCGGCGTCAACGCCGTCAACCGCATGATCGATGCCGGTGTGCGGGGTGTGGAATTCATCGCTCTCAACACCGATGCCCAGGCATTGCTGATGTCGGACGCCGACGTCAAGCTCGACATCGGGCGCGACATCACCCGGGGCCTCGGCGCCGGCGCCAACCCCGAAGTCGGCAAGGCGGCCGCAGAAGCCCACCGCTCGGAACTCGAAGACGTCCTCAAAGGCGCAGACATGGTCTTCATCACCGCTGGCGAAGGCGGCGGAACGGGAACCGGCGGCGCACCCATCGTCGCCGAAGTGGCGAAGTCGCTCGGTGCCCTGACCGTCGGCGTCGTCACGCGCCCGTTCGGGTTCGAAGGTCGCCGCCGGGCAGTTCACGCCGAGGAGGGGATACAGGCGTTGCGTGATGCGGTGGACACCCTCATCGTGATCCCGAACGACCGGCTTCTCGAGGTTGGCGATCCGAAGGCGCCGATGACCGAGACGTTCCGGATCGCCGACGAGATCCTCACGAACGGCGTTTCCGGGATCACGGATCTCATCACCACCCCCGGACTCATCAATGTCGACTTCGCCGATGTGAAGGCCGTCATGTCCGACGCCGGCACCGCGGTCATGGGAATCGGCCGCGCCTCGGGTGACGAGCGTGCCCAGCAGGCTGCCAATCGGGCGATCTCGTCACCGTTGCTCGAGACGTCGATGGAGGGCGCCCGCGGGGTGCTTCTGTCCGTCGCTGGACCTTCCGATATGACGCTGCTCGAAGCGACGACTGCGGCCAACGTTGTCGCCAGCCACGCCGACGAAGACGCCGAAGTGATCTTCGGGGCGATGGTCGATGACGACCTGGGCGACGAGATGCGGGTGACGGTGATCGCCGCCGGATTCGATCGCAGTGCGAGGGGACGTTCGACGCGTCGGCCTGTCACCGCGGTGACGCCGGGCGGTTCCGACGAGGACGATCTCGACATTCCGAGCTTCGTCAAGGGATGATCAGCCCGGCGCCGGGCGTGATGTTCACGACGGCGGCCGATGGTGACATGCGCCGCCAGCCCGCCTACATGACCCGTCTTAGGGTTGTGGGCGACTGGGCCACGGTCCGACAGGTCCACGGGTCGAAGGTCGTAGAGGTCGAGCGCCCGGGCGACCACGGCGAAGCAGACGGTCTGTTCACCGACGTCCCCGGATTGCCGCTCGCCGTCTTCACGGCCGACTGCCTCGGTATCGTGCTGCGCGGCCCGTCCGAGGTTGCGGTAGTCCACGCCGGGTGGCGGGGACTGGCGTCCGGGGTCATCGAACGGGCGGTCGGGATGCTGGGCGAGGTGGATTCGGTGTTCATCGGTCCGCACATCCGGGAGTGCTGTTTCGAGGTAGGACCCGAAGTGGCGGAACTGTTCGAGGGACACCTCGGTCGCACGACCGCCGGCACCGTTTCCGTCGATCTCGCCGGAGCTGCGGCCGCCCGGCTTCCCCTCCAGCCAGAAGTCGTCGACCTGTGTACGAAATGCGGGGCCGACACCTTCTCGCACCGCCTGAACGCCACCGACGCCCGGATGGCCACAGTCGGATGGATCCCATGAGCCTTCTCGAGGTCGAACAGCGGGTCAGGGACGCCTCTGCCCGCGCGGGACGTGACCGGGCGGAGGTCACGCTGGTGGCCGTGTCAAAGGGTCAGTCGGTCGATGCCATCCTGCGCCTCTACGAGGCGGGGCATCGGGATTTCGGCGAGAACCGGGCCCAGGACTTGCGGGACAAGGTCGCCAAGCTGCCCGGCGATATCCGCTGGCATTTCGTCGGACCGCTCCAGTCGAACAAGGTTCGGATCGTCCGGCCCGCCGCCACCGTCCTCCATTCGCTGGACAGGGAATCGCTGGCGCTCGCCTGGCTCAAGGGTCCCGGCCAGCCTCCGCCCGTCTATCTGCAGGTCAACATCGGCTCAGAAGACCAGAAGTCCGGCGTGGAGCCCGAAGAGGCTGCCGGATTCTGCGACCGGCTCGTTTCCATCGGGATCTCAGTCGTCGGGTTGATGGCCATTCCGCCGCTCGCCGAAGACGCCGAAGATTCCCGAAAGTACTTCGTCAGGCTCCGCGGAATCCGCGATGCCATCGCCGCTGATCACCCTGCCGTGGTGGGGCTTTCGATGGGCATGTCGGATGACTTCGAGGTGGCGATCTCGGAAGGAGCCACGGCGATACGCGTCGGTCGGGCTATCTTTGCCGATTGAGGTACACATTCATGCCCCAAGAATCACTCTTCAACAAAGCCCTCGTCTATCTCGGTCTCGTCGATGAAGACCAGATGAACGGCGCCGAGTCCGGCTATGTCGACACAGAACAGCTGGCCAGTGACCGTCGCAACCAGCCCGTTCCGCTCGACGAGGGACGGCGGGTGGAGCCGGCCGCGGCTGCCTCGCGCACTGTGGCCCCTCGTCGGAACACCGAGCCTTCGATCGCCGGCGTGCGCCAGATCCGTCCGGAGGCGCAGGCCGACATCCTCGTCGTCGACGAATTCGGCGACGCCAAGATCCTCGCCGATCGAGTGCGGGATCGGGTCCCCGTGGTGCTCGACTTCCGCCGCGTCGACGACGATCTCGCCCGTCGGGTGGTCGATTTCTCCTCCGGTCTGATCTACGCCCTCGATGGCACGATGTCCCGGGTAGGCAAGGGACTCGTGCTCGTGCTTCCGCCTTCGACTCGCATCGACACCGAAGAGAAGCGTCGACTCGCCTCGCTCGGCGCGTACGAACTCCCCATCGAATGAGCGCCCAGCGGAATGGGTGACATCCTCGCCGACATCCTCGGCGTCTACCGGATTGCGGTCTTCGCCTGGATCATCATGTCGTGGGTGCGAATCTCTTCCGGCCATCCGCTCGCCCGTCTTCAACTGTTCTTGGATCGGATCATCTACCCGGTCGTGCTGCCCTTGCGGCGGGTCATTCCTCCACTCCGGCTCGGCGGGATGATGCTCGATCTGTCGCCGATCGTGTTGCTGATCGGCATCAGTCTGCTGCAAGGAGTGCTCCGTCGCCTGTGATCGTTGGATCGGGCGATGCCTGTCCGTACAATCCATCGACGACTTCCGGGGGAAGAACACGATATGCCTCTGACACCCATCGATGTACAGCAGAAGACCTTTGGGACGGCGTTGCGCGGTTACGACCTCGACGAGGTGGACGACTTCCTCGACGACGTCGTCACTTCCCTCAAGGACTACGAGCAGCGGTTGCGCGACGCCCAGGACCGGATTTCCACGCTGGAGTTGGAGATGACGGATCGCGGTGATGCTGAGGGCGCCATCGCTCGGGCCCTCGTCGCCGCCCAGCGCTCTGCTGATTCGATCGTGGCCGATGCCAAGGCGGAGGCGGAGCGGATCATCGGCGATGCCCGCGCCGGAGCGTCCGAGCTCGAGAAAGCACGGCAGGAGGAGAAGGCCGGCGCCGAAGCCGAAATCAGTCGGATTCGGGCCATCGTCGACGACCTTCGTGGCCGGCTGACAGAGTTGTCGGTCGCCGTCGGCGGATCGATCGTCGAGGTCGAGGAGGCGATTGACGGAGCGGCGGCCGGCCTGGTCGAAGAGACCGTCGAGCCGGCCGTGTCCGACTTCGAGGAGCCGATCCCCGCCTGGGAACAGCCGAGCGCTCTGGATGAGATCGACGAACTCGCCGATGTCTCCGATGATCGCGTTGACGCTGACGAAGATTCCGATGACAGCGCCGACGTCGAAGACGATTCTGACGACGACGACGAGGACTCTGAGGACGCTGACGAGTCGACGGATCCCGACGGGGCTGTGGCCGACGACGATGAGACTCCGGTGCGGCCCTGGGAAGTTGGCTGAAGCGCACGGCGCCGCCCGCCGTCAGGGCCTCACACGCGGCTGATCACGACCTTCAGGTCGAAGTCGTCGTCCTGACCGTCTCCACCTGACCCCTGGGTCACGACCGCCGCAAGCGTCTCACCGGCGATGACGTCGCCATGTCGACCGAACGCCTTTGCCACCGCCGGATCGTCGCTGTCCCAGGTGATTTCGATCCGGTCGGTCACCGCGAAGTCCATGTCCCGTCGCAAACCCTGGACACGGCTGATGATCTCCCGGGCCGTACCGAGCACGACGAGATCGTCGTCGAGCGTGGTGTCCAGTACGACCGCCAGGCCTCCGGCGGCTTCGACGACGACGCCGTCTCTGGCGATCCGCTGTACGAGGACATCTTCTGCGGTGATTTGCGTTCCCGCCACCTGCAGCGTCGCTCCGTCGAGGAGACGGCCGACGTCGGCCGATCCGAGCGCCGCGATCTCGGTTGCGACCTCCTTCATACGGGGTCCGAACTGCGGTCCGAGTTTGCGGAAGTCTGCCTTGCACGAGAGTTCGACGAGGCCGGATTCGTCGGAGGCGACGTCCACGGCGAGCACGTTCAACTCGTCGGCGATCAGGTCGCCATGCGAGGCGATCGCCACCTTCACTGCCGGATCGTGGGTGAGGACGGTGGCGAGACGGAGCGGCTGGCGCACTTTGAGCTCGTGCTTGCTGCGTAGGGCGTGACCCAGTGCGACGACGTCGCGCACGATCCGCATGGCCGACTCGAGGCGGGAGTCGATGACCGACTCGTCGGCGACGGGGAAGTCCAGATGATGGATGCTTGCCGGTGCCGTCGGGTCCTTCTCGGCGACGAGGCTCTGATACAGACGTTCGGTGATGAAGGGGAGCACCGGGGCGAGCACCGCTGAAAAGGTGGTCAGCACTTGATACAGCGTGGCGAATGCCGCCAGCTTGTCCGACTCGTCGCCGGCTACCCGCGCCGCCCAGAACCGCCGGCGGGAACGTCGTACGTACCAGTTGGTGAGGTCGTCGATGAACCCGAGGGTGGGCGGGATCACGTTGTAGAGGTAGTAGCCCTCCATCTGCTTGGTGACGTCGGCGACGAGTGACTGCAGCACCGAGATGATCCACCTGTCGGTTTCCGGCCGGTCGGCCACCGCGGGTGCTTTGGCGAGGTCGGCGAGGGTGATGCCGTCGGCTTGGGCGTAGGTGGTGAAGAACGAGAACGTGTTCCACAGCGGCAGCAGCACGGTGCGCACGACGTGACGCACGCCTTCCTCTGTGAACCGGAGCGGTTCGGCTCGCAGCACGGGTGAGTTGATCAGGAACGCCCGGAGGGCGTCGGCGCCGGACGTCTCGAAGATGGCCGCCGGGTCCGGATAGTTCTTGAGGCTCTTCGACATCTTTCTGCCGTCTTCGGCGAGGATCATCCCGTTGACGACGCAGTTCTTGAACGACGGGGCGTCGTACAGCAGCGTCGACAGCACGTGAAGGGTGTAGAACCAGCCGCGGGTCTGGTCGAGTCCTTCGGCGATGAACTCGGCCGGGAATGCCCTGGCGAACTTGTCCTGATTCTCGAATGGGTAGTGGAGCTGGGCGTACGGCATCGAACCGGACTCGAACCAGCAGTCGAGCACCTGCGGGATCCTGGTCATGGTGCCGCCACATTCGGGACACCGCCACGTGACCGGGTCGACGTAGTGACTGTGCAGGTCGGTGAGACGGACGCCGGATCGTTCGTACAGCTCGTCGATCGAGCCGATGCATTCGGCGTGGTCGCAGCCGTCGCATCTCCACACGGGGATGCACGACCCCCAGTAGCGGTTGCGACTGACGGCCCAGTCCCTGGCGCCTTCCAGCCAGTTCCCGAATCGGCGGGCGCCGACATATTCGGGGACCCAGTGGATCTCCTCGTTGGTCTCGACCAGGCGGTCGGTGTGGTCGCTGACTTTGACGAACCAGGTGGGGATGATCTTGTAGATGAGCGGCGTGCCAGTGCGGTAACAGAACGGATAGGAGTGTCGGATCCGCTCGTTGCGGACGAGGATGTTCTGGTCTTTGAGAAGTCCGATCAGCGTCTGGTCGGCTTCTTTGATGTTGACCCCGGCTACCGGCGGGACCTCGTCGGTGAACTTTCCTTCGGCGTCGACCGGGTCGACGAGGACATCCAGTCCGGCTCCTTGTATTGCGTGGAGGTCTGCTTCGCCGTAGGCGGGGGCCATGTGGACGAGCCCGGTGCCATCTTCGGTGGTCACCGAGTCGGATTCGATGACCCTGAACGCCCCTCGCTCCCTTTCCTGTTCGAAGAAGTCGAAGGGAGGTCGGTAGGTGACGCCAAGAAACTCGGAGCCTTTCGCCCGGGCGGCGGGTGTGTCCGCATCCTTCCAGTAGTAGGGGACGCGGTCGGCGGCGAGCCAGAATCGACCGTCTTCGTCGTCGACTCTCACGTAGTCGAGGTCGGCGCCGACTGCGATCGCCAGGTTGGCAGGCAGGGTCCAGGGGGTGGTCGTCCAGATGAGGAGTTGGTCGCCCGCTTCGACTGGACCTGAGCCTTCCAGGACTTCGAGGCGAACGGTGATCGACGGGTCGTCGGCGTCGCGGTAGTCGAGGTTGGCTTCGAAGTTGGAGAGCGGGGTGGTCGCCCCCCAGGAATAGGGGAGGACCTTGTAGTCCTCGTAGATCAGGCCTTTGTCCCAGAGCTGTTTGAACACCCACCACACGGACTCCATGTAGTCGGTGTCCATCGTCTTGTAGTCGTCGTCCATGTCGACCCATCGGCCCATGCGCCTGACGAGGTGGGCCCATTCGTCTGCGGTGTTCTCGACGAGGGCTCGACATGCCTCGTTGAACGCCCCGATGCCGAATTCGGCGATCTGCTTGGGACCGGAGATACCGAGTTGCTTCTCGACTTCCATCTCCACGGGAAGTCCGTGGGTGTCCCATCCGAAGCGCCGTTCGACCCGGTGGCCCTTCATCGCCCAGAAGCGGGGAACGACGTCCTTGATCACTCCGGCGAGGATGTGGCCGTAGTGGGGGCTGCCGTTGGCGAACGGGGGACCGTCGTAGAAGACGTAGTCCTTCTCGGCGGGCCGCATCTCCACCTGGGTCTTGAAGGCGTCGATCCGGTCCCACAGTTCGAGAATCCCGCGCTCCATGGCCGGGAAGTCGGCCCGGGGTTCGACGCGAGCGAAATCGGATTTCTTCGACATGGGAGAGGAAGGATACGCCCTGCCGCACCAACACCAGCTTTTACCCCTCCAAACGCTTCATTCATGAAGCGCTGGTTCGCTAAGAAGCGGGATTGGTGGGGGGTCCGGCTAATGTTGCGCTCCGCCATGGCCCGTTCACTCGCAAAATCGACCGTCAAGCGGTTCAAAGCCACGCTCGAAGATGAGCGAGAACGGCTCGCGAGCGTCATCGCGGAGCACGAGAAAGAGATGGAGGACGCCCGGAACTCCGAGACGGCGGCTGACCGCAGCTCGGACCCGGAGAACGCGGACGCCGGTTCGATGCGCCTCGAGTACGCCAAGGAACTGTCGATCGAGCGGAACGCGGCCGACATTCTCCACAAAGTCGAGCACGCCCTGCGTCGCATCGAAGCGGGTGGGTACGGCGTCTGTGAGATCTGCGGCGAGGCCATCCCGATCGCCCGGCTCGAAGTGCTGCCCTACGCCACCGTGTGCGTGACGTGCGCGTCCAAGACCTGAGGCGCCACAGGCTTCTCACCCTCGCGGCGATTTCCGGCTCGGTCCTCCTCGTCGACCAGTTGACGAAAGCGTGGGCGGAGCAGACGTTCGCCGGTCGCACCGTCGAGATCATCCCGGTCGTGCTGTCGTTCACGTTCACCGAGAACACAGGGGCCGCGTTCTCGATCTTCCAGAACGCCGGCACGCTGCTCTCTCTCGCTGCCCTGGTCGCGCTCGGAGTGATTGCAGGCTCCATTTGGAGTCCCCGTCCGCTCGCCGAGGTCGTCGGGTTGTCACTGATCGCGGGAGGCGCGGCGGGAAACCTCTTCGACCGCCTCACTCGCGGGAAGAACGCCTTCGACGGTCCGGTCATCGACTGGATCAGATTCCCGAACTTTCCCGTGTTCAACTTGGCGGACACCGCCATCACCTTCGGCGTGGCAGTGATCCTGGTGACGGCATGGCGCAGCCGTTGACCTTCGTGATTCCCGACACGCTCGACGGCGAGCGGGTCGACAAGGTCGTCGCCGTACTCGGCGAGATGCCTCGATCCGAGGCGCGGGCTCAGTGCGATGCAGGCAATGTCGAGATCGATGGCAGTCCGGCCGCCGCGAAGGCAAGGGTGGCCGCCGGTTCGACCATTGTCTTCGACCCGGGAGCCCTGCCTGCGGTCTTGCAGGCGGAGGCGGTCGACTTCGGCGTGCTCTACGAAGACGAGCACCTCGTGGTGATCGACAAGCCGTCGGGTCTTACCGTGCATCCAGGCGCGGGCCGGGCGACAGGCACCCTGGCCGGCGGCCTGATGGAGCGGTTCCCTGATCTCGTCGGTGTCGGCCAGGCGGGGCGATGGGGCCTCGTCCACCGTCTGGATCGGGAGACCTCGGGAGCTCTGCTGGTCGGCCGCACCCCCGCTGCCCACGCCGCCCTGGTCGCCGATCTCGCTCGACGCGAAGTGGGACGCGAGTACGTCGCTCTCGTCCAGGGGACCTTCGATCTTCCGCGCGGAACGGTCGACGCCCCAATCGGCCGTGATCCGCACCGCCCCCGGAGACGCGCTCTGGTGCCCGCCGGCCGTCTCGCGGTCACCCACTATCAGATGACGCGGCAGTGGCCCCGCCCCGGTGTGGCGCTGCTCGCAGTCCAGCTCGAGACCGGACGCACCCACCAGATCCGGGTGCATCTCGCCGGCATCGGCCATTCCGTTGTCGGTGACCGTCTCTACGGACGCCGGGATCCCGTCTCGATCGGCCGCCTGTTCCTTCACGCCGCCCAACTCCGCTTCGTCCATCCTGTGACAGGCGAAGAGATGACCGTCCAATCGCCGCTTCCCCCGGATCTCGAGGGAGTACTCACCCGACTCGACCAACAGTCGGAGTAGTGGATGAGTTTCGATACGGTTCCCCGATGACCACGCCCGACCAGTACCAGGTCTGCTATCGCCACCCGGATCGGCCTACCGGTCTGTCATGCACGCACTGCGGACGGCCGATCTGCGGGTCGTGCTCGATCGATGCCAGTGTCGGACAGCGGTGTCCGGAGTGTGTGAAGGCCGAAGGGTCTACCAAGGTCGTACGCGGCCGCGACGTGGGTTCCGGCGCGCTTGGCGGCCGCGCCCCTGTCACGTCGGCGATCATCGGGGTGACGGTGGCGCTGGCGGCGTTGCGGTTTCTCTCGATCGACGCCTGGGTGCCGCTCGCCGAGAATCTGGCCCTCGTCAACGTTCTGGTCGCCGAAGGCGAATGGTGGCGCATGTTCACCGTGGTCTTGGTCCACGCCGGAGGGATCACCCACATTCTCTTCAACATGTGGGCCCTCTACGCGTTGGGGCCGCAGATCGAACGGGAGGTGGGACCGGTTCCGTTCCTCGCCCTGTACCTGTCAACCGCCGCGGCCGGGAGCGCCTTCGCGTTCCACCTGGGGGACATCTCCGATGTGAGCGTCGGTGCCTCCGGTGCCATTTTCGGACTCTTCGGGATCTGGATGGCGTCTGCGGTGCGGCGTCGCAACACCAGGGCGGGCCGGGCGATCCTCAACCAGCTCGGCTTCCTGCTCCTCATCAACGCCGCCATTCCGTTCTTCATCCGCAACGTCTCGTGGCAGGGCCATTTGGGAGGTCTGATCGCCGGCTTCGCCATCGGGTGGGCGTGGTCCCAGCTCCGAGGTCCGACTGCCACGACCCTGCGTCTCGCCTCGGCTGGTCTCGTCGCCGCCGTCTCCGTCATCAGCGTCCTGTTGTAGTCGGTTTTCGCGTCGTGGCCCGTGCCTGATGAGGCCACTAAGTTGGGGTGAATCACACCGTTGTCATTCGGAGGGTCGGTGAACGACAAGTCTTTCGTCCATCTTCACACCCACACCGAGTTTTCCATGCTCGATGGTGCGGCGAAGATCGACGACGTGATGCAGGCGGCGGTGGCAGACGGCCAGCCCGCCGTCGGCATCAGCGACCACGGCGTGCTGTACGGAGTGGTCGACTTCTACAGGGCCGCCCACGAGTCCGGGATCAGGCCGATCATCGGCATCGAGGCGTACACCACCCCTGGCAGTCGCTTCGACCGGCCTCCCCGCAGCCAGAACGTGCGTCACCACATGCTGCTGTTCGCCGAGAACGACGCCGGCTACCGCAACCTCATGCAGCTGTCGTCGAAGGCCTTTCTCGAGGGGTACTACTACAAGCCGCGGATGGACAAGGAGCTCCTCGCCGAGCACGCGTCCGGGATCATCGCCACCTCCGGATGTCTGGGCGGCGAGATCCCGCAGCTGCTCGCTCCTGACGGGTGGAAGGAGGAGGGGAACCAGGGGGCGGTGCGCGATTTTGATGCTGCGCTGGCGGTGGCTGCGGCGTACCAGGACATCTTCGGCAAGGGGAATTTCTTCATCGAGATCCAGGATCACGGCATCGAGTCCCAGCAGCGGATCCTCGACGACCTGGTCGACATCGCCCGTCGAATCGGCGCTCCGCTGCTCGCCACCAACGACCTCCACTACACCTACAAGGAGGAGTACGAGGCGCACGATGTGCTCTTGTGCATCCAGACCGGCTCCAACATCGACGAGCCGAACCGCTTCAAGTTCGACGGTGACCAGTTCTTCCTGAAGTCGGCCGCCGAGATGCGTCGCATCTTCCCGAACGACCGCTTCCCGGGCGCCTGTGACAACACCCTCCTCATCGCCGAGCGCGCCGATGTAAGGCTCGACTTCGACCAGATCCACCTGCCGGCGTTCCCGGTCCCCGCAGGCGAAACCGAGGTCACCTACCTCGAGAGCCTGGTCCGCCAGGGGGCGATGCAGCGTTACGGCGATTCGATCTCCCCGGAGATCGACGAGCGGATCAGACACGAGTTGAAGGTGATCGAGGAGATGGGTTTTCCCGCCTACTTCCTGATCGTGTGGGACCTGATCCGTCATGCTCGCGAACACAAGATCCGCACCGGTCCGGGTCGCGGGTCTGCGGCCGGGTCGATCGTGGCGTACTGCCTCCGCATCACCGATCTGGACCCACTCCGCTACGGGATGATCTTCGAACGGTTCCTGAATCCGGGTCGCAAGGAGATGCCGGACATCGACATGGACTTCGACGAGCGGTTCCGGGGCGAGATGATCCGATACGCCGCCGAGAAGTACGGCTCGGATCACGTCGCCCAGATCATCACGTTCTCGACGATCAAGGGAAAGCAGGCGATTCGGGATTCCGCCAGGGTGTTCGGATATCCGTACTCGTTGGGGGACCGGGTCGCCAAGCTGATGCCCGCGTCGATCCTCGGCCGCGACGCCTCTCTCGCCCAGTGTCTCTACCCGCCGGATGACGACGCCGACTCGGCGCTGCGCGACCAGTACAACAACGCCGCCGGGCTGCGCGAGGCCTACGCCGCCGAACCCGAAGTGAAGCGCGTCCTCGACGCCGCCATCGGACTCGAAGGTCTCCGCCGGCAGGATTCCATTCACGCTGCGGCGGTGGTGATCACGCCGAAGCCCCTCACCGACGTCATCCCGATCCAACAGAAGGGGGAAGACTCCGAAATCGTCACCCAGTACGAGATGCATGGCATCGAGTCGATGGGTCTGTTGAAGATGGACTTCCTCGGCCTGCGCAACCTCTCCACGATCGAGCGCACTCTGGAACTGGTTGAGCTGAGCCACGGTCTGCTGGTCGACATCGACAACGTGCCGCTGGATGACGAGAAGACCTTCGAGCTGATCCGCACCGCAGAGACGATCGGCGTGTTCCAGTTGGAGGGTTCTGCGATGCGATCGCTGATCCGCGCACTCGAACCTGACACGTTCGAACACATCATCGCCGTCAACGCCCTGTACCGGCCGGGCCCGATGGGCCTGAACATGCATTACGAGTACGCCGACCGGAAGAACGGGCGCAAGGAAGTCACCTACCCCCACACGGCGCTCCGGCCGTTCCTCGAATCCACCTACGGGATCATCACCTACCAGGAGCAGGTGATGCAGGTCGGCCGGGAGATGGCTGGCTATTCGATGTCCGAAGCCGACAACCTGCGCAAGGCGATGGGCAAGAAGATCAAGTCGGTGATGGCCGCCGAGAAGGAGAAGTTCGTCGCCGGGTGTGTCTCCCAGGGCCATCCGGAGCAGCTCGGTCGAGAGTTGTGGGACGCCGTCGAGCCGTTCGCCGGATACGGCTTCAACCTGTCCCATTCCGCCTGTTACGCCTACGTGGCCTTTCAGACGGCGTATCTCAAGGCCCACTATCCCGCCGAGTACATGGCCGCCCTGCTCACGTCCACCAAGAAGGACAAGGACCGGACGGCGATCTACCTCAACGAATGCCGGCGGATGGGTGTCGAGGTGTTGGTTCCCGACGTCAACGAATCCGATGTCGACTTCATCGTCGTCAACGGCAAGGTCCGTTTCGGGATGAGCGCGGTGCGGAACGTCGGCGAAGGCGTCGTCGATCGGATCGTCGCCGGACGAGCAGACGGCCCTTATCAGGACTTCGCAGACTTCTGCGAGCGGGTGGACCTCGACGCCCTCAACAAGAGGACGATCGAGTCGCTCGTCAAGGCAGGCGGGTTCGACAGTCTCGGGTATGCCCGCAAGAGCCTCATGTTCCGCTTCGAAGAGATCGTCGACGCGATCACCGCCAGGCGTCGGAACGAGGAGATGGGCCAGTATTCGCTGTTCGGCGGAGAAGAGGTCGGCGGCGACGGCGTCAGTTACGAAGTCGAAGACGAGGAATGGGGCCAGCGAATCAAACTCGGTTTCGAAAAGGAGATGCTCGGCCTGTATGTCTCCGACCACCCGCTGCTCGGCGTGTCAGGGTCGCTGAAGGCGGCGGGCGCGGTTCGCATTCCGGGACTGCTCGACAGTACGGACGGGGCGAACGTCACCATCGGCGGACTGGTCGGCGGGATCACCCGACGCTGGACGAAGAAGGGCGATCCGATGGTCTTCTTCCAGTTGGAGGACCTGGAAGGGTCGGTGGAGGTCGTGGCGTTCCCCAAGACCGTCAACGAGTACGGCCCGCTCATCCAGGACGATTCGATCTTGATCGTGCGGGGCCGCCTGGACCATCGCGGGGACGACGTCAAGGTGATCGCCCGCGAGTTGCACGTGCTCGAAGTGCGCGATGTCTCGACGCTGCGGCTCTCCGTCCCTGCCACCAAGCTGTCAGCCGACCTCGTCACCCGCCTCAAGTCGGTCCTCGCCAACCATCCGGGCCAGGCGCCGGTCATCCTCGAAATGGCCAACGGCGACCGGCGCAAGGTCCTCAAACTCTCCGACGAGTTCCGAGTGGAACTCCGCTCCGCCCTCTACGCCGAGTTGAGAGAACTCCTCGGCCCCAGCGCGGTGGCGTAGTCTGTCCCCCCAGGAGCGCAGCGACGTTGGGGGGACCGACGGACGGAGTCCGTCGAGGGGTGAACCACCCCGGGTTTGATGCACACTTCCATGATTGGAAAGGTGGCATCTA
>JBBDWN010000156.1:0-13640 GCA_040902855.1 Acidimicrobiia bacterium
CCGCACCCGCCCCAAATGGTGGGAGAACCGGCCAGAACTGTGGGCTGAAGTGTGTAAGCGCCTGACAGTCGATCGGTGGTCTCCTGAACAGATCGCCCAACGGCTCCGCAGGGATCATCCCGATGAGCCAGCATGGTGGGTGTCACACGAATCGATCTATCAGGCGATCTATGTCCAACCGAAAGGCGAGTTCCGACGTCAACTCACCCAGGCACTTCGCAGCGGACGAGTGAGACGCAAACCCCAAAGACGCACAGCAGGATCGGGAGGGTCAGGCAGGATCAGCGGGATGATCAACATCTCCGAACGGCCCGCCGAAGCCGCCGACCGGGCAGTGCCAGGCCATTGGGAAGGCGACCTGATGATCGGAGCGAACAACCAGTCCGCGGTCGCCACCCTGGTCGAACGGTCCACCCGGTTCGGGATGATCATCAAACTCGACAGCCAAACCGCCGACCACGTCGCCGACCGGATCGCGGTTCACATCATCAGCCTCCCCGACCAGCTCAAACGTTCCCTCACCTGGGACCAAGGAAAAGAACTCGCCAACCACACCGAGTTCTCTGTCGCCACCGACATCCCCGTCTTCTTCTGTGACCCGCACTCACCCTGGCAGCGGGGCACCAACGAGAACTGGAACGGGCTCGCCCGCCAATACCTCCCGAAAGGAACCGACCTCGCCGGCTACACCCAAACCGACCTCGACGCCATCGCCAACAGCATCAACAACCGGCCACGCAAAACCCTCGACTGGGACACACCAGCCGAACGATTCAACACACTCGTCGCGACCACCCCTTGAAACCGCCGACGTATGAATCCGATCTAACCCTGGGTTCCAACGGATCTACTCGTCTGAGGTGGTGGGGGGGAGGACGGCGGGGCGGTCGGGGGCGATCAGTGTGATCTCCGACCCCGGCTCAGGCTGATCGGCGATCACTACTTCCAGCGCTCTCGCCTTCTCCTCCATGTCGGTCGGTCGTCCCAACCGGATCTTGAACCCGCCCCACACTGCATTCAGCTGATCGGTCCGAGCGTCGATCACCATCCCGGCGGTCAACTGCTCCGGGAGAGCGTCGACGAAGAGCAGCGCCGCCTCCACTGCCCGATCCCCTCCGACCGAGCCGCGAATGCGCGGCGCCACCGGACCGGGATCACCCTGGGCAAGCACCACCCCGTCCGGAGCCAGATACTGCCAGCCACCACCGGTGTCGACCCAGGCGACGCCGAAACGCTCGACCACCGTGATCTCGAGGCCGGTCGGCCACCGGCGTCCGACGTCGACTGAGGCAATACGCGGATCGGCGGCCAGGGCTTCCACGGCGGCGTCGGTGTCGATCTCGATCAGCGGTATCCCGAGCACCACTCCGGCCGCCTCGATCATCGACACCGGGTCCGTCTGAGCCTCCCCCGCCACCTCGATCCGATCCAACGAGAAGAGAGGCGAACGCAACACCGCCGTTGTCACCGCCGCCACCCCAACCACCACCACGAGCATGAGAAGACGACGAATCCCGGCCCGGATGCGGGTCTCGGCGACGGTGCGGCGGCGGGCGGCGAGCCTCGGATCCATCAGGAGAAGCCTTCGAACTGGATCTCGGTCTCCAGCTCCACACCAGTCTTCGCCACCACGATCCCCCGCACCTCGTCGACCAGCCGGTACAGGTCGGCCGCAGTCGCCGCCGGGCCTGCCACGAAGAAGTTGGCATGTTTCTGGCTGACTGACACGTCGCCCACGGTGAGACCCTTCAACCCGAGAGAATCGATGATGCGACCCGCGCTGTCATCAGGCGGATTCTTGAAGACGCTTCCCGCGTTGAGGGTGCCGCCCGGCTGGTACTCACGCCGCCAGCGGGTGATCTCACGCATACGCGCCTCGCCTTCCTCAGACTCGCCAGGCTCGAAGGCGAAGAGTGCATCGAGCACCACCTGGTGCGCCGCCACCGAAGAGTGGCGGTACCGAAGATCGAGCTCGCCGGCGGCTTTCACTTCAACCTCCCCGAGGCGTCCGTCGAGGATCGACACCTCGATCAGGACGTCTTTCGTCTCCCGCCCGTGGCCACCGGCGTTCTGGCGGACCGCCCCTCCCACGCTGCCGGGGATCCCGACGTAGAACTCCAAACCCAACCGCCCGGCCGCAACCGCCGCCCTCGCCAGCTGCGGGAGGCGAACAGCCGCGCCTGCCCACACGCCGTCTGGTCGCTGAACCACCTCGTTGAACGACCCGGTCAGCCTGAGGACCAGCGCATCGATCCCGTGGTCGGACACCACGAGGTTGCTGCCACGACCGAGGACGAGCAACGGGATCTGGGACTGGCGCCACGCCCCCAACACCCTGTCGAGCTCGTCCCGGCTCCCCACCTCGGCATAGAACGACGCCGGGCCTCCCAGCTTGTAGGTGGTGAGCGGGCCCACCGGGATGTCCCGGCGGACGATGTCGAGATCAGCCAGTGCGCTCATCTCGCCCCTCGCAACAGACCCAACAGTTCGTCGGACAGCGTCTCGATGTCTCCCGCCCCCATGCACACCACCAGATCGCCGGATTCGGTGAGTCCCGCCACGACGGCAGCCGCCGAGTCACGCACTGGGGCATCAACCACGACCGCTGCCCCCGCACTGCGCACCGCGTCGCTCACGAGACGGCCGTCGACTCCAGGGATCGGCTTCTCCCGGGCGCCATACACGTCGAGCACGACCACCGCCGACGCAGCAGCCAGCGCCCTCCCGAAGCCATCCGCGTGCTCGGCGGTGCGCGAATACAGGTGAGGCTGGAAGACCGCCACCACCCTCCTCCCGGAGCGAAGGGCTGCATCAAGTGTCGCCGCCACCTCCGTCGGGTGGTGGGCGTAATCGTCGACGACCGTCACGTTGCCCGCAGTCCCCCGCACATCCCAGCGCCGGCCGACACCGCCAAACGATTCGAGTCCCGCCGCCGCGGCATCGACGTCGACGCCCCAAGACGACAGGAGCGCCAACGCCCCCGCCGCGTTCCGGGCCATGTGCGCGCCCGGCAGGGGAACCGAGACATCCCATTCCCCCGTCGGACCGGCCAGTCGGAACGACGAACCGTCGGGACGGGACTCCAGGTCGGCAACGCGCCAAACGGCATCGGCATCGGTGCCGTAACCCACTGCGCCCGCCATCTCGACCAGCCTTCGACCGCCCGGGTCGTCGATGCAGGCGAACAGCGGTCCGTCCACAGCCCGTGCCACCCGCCCGAACGCCGCCTCGACCTCGGCCAACGTCCCAAAGTGGTCGAGATGATCGGCCTCGACGTTCGTGACGACGAGACCTGAAAGATGGACCTGTTCGAACGTGCCGAACGCCTCGTCGACCTCCAGGATCAGCAGATCGTCCGAGCCAGACAGCGCATTCGTCCCAAGATCGGCCAGCTGACCGCCAACCACGAAAGAAGGATCCAGACCGGCGGCACGCGCCCCCGTCACGAGCATCGCGGTCGTCGAGGTCTTGCCGTGTGTGCCGGTCGCACCGATCGTCGGAATCATCGTCGTCAGCGCAGAGAGCAGCCGAGGACGCCGCCACACGGGGATCCGGCGTGCCCCGGCCGCCGCCAGCTCGGGATCTGAATCGGGAACTGCCGACGAGGCCACGACCAGGTCGACCCGTTCGAGCCGCTCGGGCTCGTGGCCCGACCAGGTCTCGATCCCTTCTTCGTTCAGCGTCGACAGGAGAGCGGAGGACCTGGCGTCCGAGCCGGTGACGGCGTGACCACTTCCGGCGAGGATCCTCGCCAACCCGGACATCCCGGCACCGCCGATACCGACGATGTGGATCCTCTCGGCCTCGGTGAGAAGGGATACGTCAGCCATGCGCAGAGATCATCGCAGCGGCGATGACGTCGGCTGCATCGGGTCGCGCCAGCGCAACGGCCGCTTCCCGCATGACGGCCAGCCGGGCCGGGTCTGCGAGGATTCCGGCGATCACCTGCGGCACCGTCGCCACCGCGTGCTCCTCGACCACGACGGCCGCCCCGGCCGCCGCCAGAAAGGCCGCGTTCGCCGCCTGGTGCCCTGAGCTCCCGAATCCGCCAGGGACGAGGACGGCCGGCGTCCCGGTGGCCGACAGTTCCGCCACTGCGCCCCCCGCCCTGGCCAGGACGAGGTCGGAGGCGGCGTAGAACAGGTCCATCCGATCTTCGAATCCGATGATCCGCCAGCTCTCGGTACCTGACAGGGATTCGGCGTGGATATCACCGGCCAGATGGACGACCTGAACCCCTTCGAGTGCCGCCACCGAGGCGGTCACCCTGTTCAGGACCCCGGCCCCGAGGCTCCCGCCGGAGACGCCGACAATCGGACGATCGCCCGCCAGCCCGTATCGACCCAGCGCCTCGCCCCGCAGTGCGTCGCGGTCAAAACGGGCGATGGCGGTCCGCACCGGGTTTCCGACCCATTCTGCATCGAGGCCACGCGTCTCGGGGAACGACCCGAACCGTCGGCGGGCGAGGCGGCCGGCCATCCGGTTTCCTAGTCCGGCGTGGGCGTTCTGTTCTGAGACGATCACGGTCGCACCCGCCAGTCGGCCGGCAATAGCCGCCGGCACGGTGACATATCCGCCGAGGCCGAGAACCGTTCCTACCGACCGCTCCCGAAACGTCCGACGCATGGCGACGATCGCCGAGACGAGTGTCAACGGGATACGCAGATTCGAAACGGCCAGACTGCGCGTGAGACCCTGGAGCGGGACCCGCAGGAAAGGGAAACCGGCAGCGGGATACACGGACGCCTCCAGCCGGTCCCCCCCGACGTAGAGCACGTCGTCCCTCGCAATCCCGGCAGCCACGAGCGCCTCCCCCACCGCCAACCCGGGAAAGACGTGACCCCCGGTTCCGACGGCTGCGATTGCAAAGGTCACCGCGTTCGACCACCGCTGTGGGCGATGTTCACCAGCACCCCGGCCGCCGCCATCGTGACGGCGATGGCCGTGCCGCCATAGGAGACGAACGGAAGCGTGATGCCGGTGATCGGCATCATGCCGAGAACGCCTCCGATGTTGACGATGGCCTGCATCGTGATCCACGCAGTGATGCCTGCCGCCACCATCCGGCCAAAGGCGTCCGGTGCTCGGCGGGCGACCGTCCATCCGGCGGCCGCGAAGAGGGCGAACAGGGCGAGTACGAGTGAGGCGCCGAGGAAGCCCGTTTCCTCGCCGATGATGGCGAAGATGAAGTCCGTGTGAGCGTTGGGAAGGTAGAACCAGCGAGCCCGGCTGCCACCGAGACCCACTCCGAATATCCCGCCGGTGCCGAGGGCATAATAGCTCTGGATGAGCTGCCAACCGGTCCCACCGGCATCCGCCCAAGGATCGAGGAACCCGGTGATCCGATCGCGCCGATAACCGGCGGACATCGCGAGGGCCCCGGCAGCCAGCCCGCCCATCACACCGGTGCCGACAACGAAGCGGAACGGCGCCGTCGACGTGAGCATGACCGCCATCGCCGCCACCGCGATGACAATCGTCGTTCCGAGGTCCGGCTGGAGCATCACCAACAGTGCCGTCCCGCCGAGGAACATCGCAACAGGTGCCAGGAAGTGACCGAGGTCGCCCAGCATCTTTCGCTTCTTGTCGAGGATCGCGGCGAGGGCCACGATGACACCGAACTTCGCCATCTCGGACGGCTGAAGGCTGATCGGCCCGAGATCGATCCAGCGGCGGGCGCCGGCCACGTCCTCGCCGATGAAGAGGGCGAGCAACAGGAGCCCGGTGATCCCGACGAAGATCGGCATCGCCAGTTTGCGATAGAGCTGATAGGAGACTCGGGACGTCACGAAGAGGGCCACCGCGCCGATTCCCACGCCAGCCAGTTGACGCTTGAGGAAGAAGAACTGGTCCTCTTGCGAGCCGATACCGACGACCGAGGAGGCCGAGGTCGTGGCCGCGAGCCCGACGACCAACAGCGCGGCCATCACCACCATCAACGTCGTGGCCGACCGGGCATTGGCAGTTCGTTGATCGGCTCTGGCCCGGGCTGCCGCCCGCAACTCGGTAATCGAGGTGATTTTCGGTGCCGAACGCGTACTCACAAGGTCTCCGATCGGGCTGCGGCGGCGAACGCGTCACCGCGGGCGGCGTAGGACTCGAACATGTCGTAGCTGGCACAGCCGGGGGCGAGAAGAACGACGTCACCGGACGTCGCGATGGAGCGGGCGATTTCGACGGCTTCGATCATCGACCCGGCCGCGTGGCCACGCCGGCCGGCAGCCTCAAGCAGAACCGGTGCACTCTCGCCGATCGCCACCACCGCCTTGACGCCGGAGGCAGTCGCCAACGGGGAGATATCGAGACCCTTCGCCAACCCGCCTGCGATGAGAACGACCGACGGGTAGGACCCGATCGCGGCCAACGCGGCGTGAGGATTGGTCGCCTTCGAATCGTCCACCCATCGAACACCGGAGCCCTCGAAGACCACTTGCCTCCGGTGAGCGCCCGGGGTGAAGCTCCTCGCAACCCCGGCCACCGCGTCGGGATCGGCGCCCATCGCCAGGGCGGCCGCCCCGGCAAGGGCGAGATCCGTGTGATACACCGGATCGTCGACGGCGAGCTCGGAAAGCGGTACCGCCAGTCCGTCCCACACCAGCTCCTCGTCGACCACACCGACGGCCGTCGAGCCATCGACCGATACACCAACCTGGGTGGCCGCGCTGCGGGCCGCAACTGCGGTCGCCCCGTCGTCGAGTGCGTCGAACACGACGAGGTCATCAGCCGCCTGATTGGCCACGATCCGGGCCTTGGCTTCCCGATAGCCGGCAACGCTGCCGTGCCAGTCGAGATGGTCTGCGGCCACGTTGGTGACCACGGCCACACGCGCATGAAACCGGTCGATGAACCGGAGCTGAAAACTCGACATCTCGAGGACCAGCACGTCGAGCTCTTCCGACGTCCAGTCCGAGACAGGGTTCCCGATGTTGCCGAGTGCGGGCGCCCGCAGACCGGACGCCGTCAGCATGTCCGAAATCAGGGTCGTGACAGTGGTCTTGCCGTTCGTCCCGGTCACCCCGACCGTTGGTGCATGGATTTCGCGCCACGCGAACTCGACTTCGCCGATGACTTCGACACCTGCCTCCAACGCGTCAGTGATGGGAGCAGACCGCTCGCCGAAGCCGGGCGAGGCCACCACCAGATCGAGTCCCTGAAGCGTCAGCGGGTCCCAGGCGCCGCTGACGACTGCGACGTCGGCCAGATCGATGACGGGGTTGCGGTCGTAGACGAGCACCCGATGGCCAAGCCGGACCGCCAGCCGCGCCGCTGCTCGCCCCGAAACCCCCGCCCCGAGCACCAGCGTCCTCATCGCAGGATCCCTTCTACCGACAGGAAGTCGGCGTAGAACAGTCCGAGCCCCAACGCCACCCCCACGCCCGCCAGGATCCAGAAACGGATCACCACCGTCGTCTCCGGCCACCCTTTCAGTTCGAAGTGGTGGTGGAAGGGCGCCATCAGGAAGACCCGATTGCCGGTGAGTTTGTAGCTCGCCGTCTGCAGCATGACCGACACGGTCTCGGCGACGAACAGGCTGGCGATGATGGCAAGCAGCAGATGTGTGTTGGTGAGCAGGGCCAGCGCCGCCAGCAGACCGCCGATCCCGTTGGACCCCGCATCTCCCATGAAGATCTTGGCGGGTGGGGCGTTCCACCAGAGGAAGCCGAGCAGGGCACCGAGCATCGCAGCCGACATCGACGCCAGTTCGAGCGGATCAGTCGACAGGTAGGTCCCGCCTACGCCGCCGTATCGGAACTTCCAGAAGGCGATGATGGTGTACGCCCCGAACATCAGCGCCCCTGCCCCGGCGGCCAAACCGTCCATGCCATCGGCCAGGTTCGCCCCGTTGGCGGCGCCGGTGAGCAGGAACAACACCCACACGACGAAAAAGATGCCGAGATCGATGCCGAGCGGACGGACGAAGGACAGCTCCGTCGAGACCCCGGCGGCCGAGGCACCCCAGGCGAAGAGCCCGGCGACCACAAGCTGCCCGGAGAATTTGGCCCGGGCGTTCAGACCGAGAGATCGCTTTCTGGTGTACTTCACGAAGTCGTCGATGAATCCGATGACCGACATCCCCACGAGCGCCAGCAGGGCGAGAAGCCCACCAGCACCGAACGGCTGGATCTCGAGCTGGAATCCGCGACTCGCAGACCACACCCGGACGTGGGACACCAGGAAGGCGAGGACCGTCGCCACAACGAACACCACGCCGCCCATGGTTGGGGTTCCCTGTTTGTGGTGGTGGCCCTCGACTTCCTCCTGGATGAACTGGCCGATGCTGTGATGACGAAGCACTCCGATGGCGGCAGGCATCACCACCAGCGAGACAAACAGTCCGACGGATGCGGCCATGAGAAGGCTGATCATTCGGCGCCGCTCCGACGGGCGGCCAGGGTCGCCCTGGCTTCCAGACGATCGTCAAAGGGGTATTTGAAGCCGGCAATCTCCTGACCGCGTTCGTGACCCTTGCCCAGGATCACGACCGCGTCACCGTCACGAGCTTCCGCCACGGCGGTGGCGATCGCCTCACGCCTGTCGACGAGACGGATCACTCTGGTCCCGGGGTGAATTCCCTCCATCACTGCGTCGATGATCGCATCCGGATCCTCGGATCGAGGGTTATCCGAAGTCACGACCACCAGGTCCGCCGCCGAGGCTGCGCCACCCATCAGCGGACGCTTCTCCCGATCTCGGTCGCCGCCGGCCCCGACGACCGCAATGATCCGTCCGGCGACGAGAGGTTGCAAGGTGGCAATCACCTCGGTGATCCCGTCGGGCGTGTGGGCGAAATCGACGAACACCGCGATCGGATCCTCACCGGAAACCCGCTCGAATCGCCCCGACACTCCCGGGAGGGACGCCAAGGCGTCGAAAATCAACTCTTCGGACGTGCCGAGCAACAGACATGCCGCAGCCGCGATCGCGGCATTCTCGACGTTGAACCCGCCTGGCATGGGGATTCGAACCCGACGCGGTCCGCTCCCCAGATCCAGTTCGATCGCCGTTCCCGTCAGGTCGCCATCGAGCCTGCTGACGGCGATGTCTCCGCTGCGACCGACCGTGACCATGTCGAGCGAGGACGACTCGAAGAGCCGCGCCCCCCAAGGATCGTCGATCCACACCACGCCCCGCTTCGCCCGCGCCGGATCGAAGAGGGAGGCCTTGGTGGCGAAATACGACTCCATGTCGACGTGAAAGTCGAGGTGGTCCTGGCTCAGATTCGTGAACGCCACCACCTCGAACCAGGTCGCATCCACCCGGTGCAGGGCGAGGGCATGCGACGAAACTTCGACCGCCACCGTATCCGCCCCGCGCTCGATCATGTCCGAAAGCATCCGTTGGAAATCTGTCGCCTCCGGAGTCGTGTGCAGCGCCGGAATCTGGTCGGACCCGATCCGGGTGTGGATGGTTCCGACGAGACCGACCACGCGTCCTGCGGCGGTGAGGATGTGCTCGATCATGTGGGTGACGGTCGTCTTGCCGTTCGTGCCGGTGACGCCGACAACGGGAATCCGCCGGGAAGGGTGGTCGTGGATGGCGGCCGCGAGGGGTCCCATCACCGCGCGCGCATCGGCCACCCGGAGCACAGGGATGCGAGCGTCCACGTCCTCGGTCACCACCGCCGCGACCGCTCCGTTTGCCGCAGCCTGATCGATGAACTCGTGGCCATCGACCGTGTACCCCTTCACCGCGACGAACAGGGTGCCAGGGCGGACCTGGCGACTGTCGTGGGTGGCGTCACGGACGAGCGGATTTCCGTCGCCCTCGATCTTGGCTCCGATCAGCGCCGCCAGGCGCTCGAGTCGCTCACCCGTCGAAGGCATCCGGCACCACCCCGAGCGCGTGCAGGGCCGCCTCCATCACGTCGGCGAAGGCAGGAGCGGCGGCCGAGCCACCCGTTCGATACTCCCCGGCGGGGTCATCGATGATCACGGCGATGACCACTTTGGGATCGTCGATAGGCGCCATTCCGACAAAGCTGGCGACGGTCTCATCGGTGTAGCCACCGTTGGGGTCGAGCTTGTTGGCGGTGCCTGTCTTCCCGCCCACCCGGTACCCGGGAACCGATGCCAGTTTTCCGGTGCCGCTCTCGACCACGTTGGCGAGAAGTTGTCGCATGACCCATGCGGTGTTCTGCGAAACGACCTGCCGGGTCACGGGGTCGGCGGTAAACACCTCACCGTCCATGTCGACGGTGGAAGTCACCAAACGGGGTTGGACCCAGAGACCGTCGTTGGCGATCGCGGCGTAGGCGGCGGCGATCTGCAGCGGTGTGACGGCCACGTTGTATCCGATCGCTGTCGACGCCAGGCAAGATGTGCAGCCCGGATCGTTGTTGACGATGCCCCGAGCCTCGCCCGTGTAGTCGATGCCGGTGGGGACCCCGTACCCGAAGGCATCCATGTACTCGAGCATCGCTCCGGCCTTGAGGCGCTCTTGGATCTTGATCGTGCCCACGTTGGACGATTCGGTGAAGATGTCCGCCACCGTCATGTCCACGGTGGCGTGGTCGGTGAAGTCAGAGAAACATCCGTAGATCTCGTCGTCGGCAGACTTGCATGCGCCGGACGTCGTCTCATATCGGTCGGCAACCGCGCCGATGACCATCGACGGAGTGATCGCTCCCGTGTCGAAGGCCGCCGCGAACGTGATCAACTTCTGGGTGGAACCCGGCTCGTACATTCCCCGAACGGCGAAATTCGAGAAGGGCGCCCCGTCGGGTCCGCTCCGGGTCTCCGGGTCGAACGGCGGGTTGCCTGCCATCGCGAGCACCTCACCGGTCTCGGCGTGAAGAGCGACGATCCAGCATCCCTTCGCCCCGGTTCGTTCGACCGCCTCGGCGCAGGCTTCGTGGGCGGTGAACTGGAGGGACAAGTCGAGTGTCGTGAGAAGATCCATACCGGGGACCGCCGGGACGACCTCGCGTGTCGCCTGCGGGATGACGTTGCCGGCCGGGTCCTCCTCGAAGACCATCTGGCCCGGGGTGCCGGTCAGCGCCTCGTCGTAGGCGATCTCGAGACCCTCGATTCCGTTGCCGTCGATGTCGACCATGCCGACGACGTGAGCGCTCACGTCCCCGGACGGGTAGACCCGCTTGGCCTCGGGAATGGTCGCAACGCCCGGCAAGCCCAGGTCCATCACGGCCTGGGCGGTGACGGGTTCGACCTGACGCGCGACGTATACGAAGCGGGTGCCGGATTCCAGCCCGCGCTGGATGGCCTGGTAGGCCACCTCCCAATCCCTTCCGGTGATCGACGCGATCGATTGCGCCGTGTAGACCACGTCTTCGAGAAGCTGCGGCACGACCCAGATCGACTCCGCCTCGACAGTCATCGCCACAGGGTCGCCGTTGCGGTCGAAGATCGTGCCCCGGTTCGGTGCCAGGGTGCGGGTTTCGAGGCGCTGGTTGAGGCCGCTGGCCTGGAACTCTTCCGCCTGGACCACCTGCACGTGGAACAGCCGATAGCCGAGACCGAACCAGGACGCGACCAGGATGAACCCGAGCAGCCAGATCCGCAGTTCGGCTGCGCTCACACGGCGTGCCGCCGGACGGGCGGCCACGGCTCAGCCCGAACGCCGGCGGGGCGGTGGGTGTGGAACACGCACCGCACCGACGCCAGCGTCACGTCGGGGACTCACTCTTCGACCTCAGGTGTGACCTCGGAGGTAGCGGCGGCATAGCGACCGATGCTCGCCCAGCGGAGGTCGGTCGGTGCGGTGGGATCAGCGATCCGTTCGACCACGACAGTGTCCCGTTCGGTCGGAAAGACCATGCCCATCTCCTCGGCGAGAGGCGCAACACGGGCCGGGCTCTCCAGACGGGCGACCTCGAGTCGAAGCCGGGTGTTCTCGGTGCTGGCGGCGACGATCTTGCGGTCCATTTCGGCGAGATCGAACGCGCCCTGATCGAGCGAGGTGCGAGCGAACACGATGCCGAAGAGTGCGACCAGCAGGATGAGGACGAACACCACGAAGGGAGTGACCACCGGACGGCGGGCGCGCCGACCGTGGACGACGCGCAGCCCCGCCTCACGGCGGGTGGGTACGGGGAGAGCGCGAGTGGTCATGCCGCCACCCGCTCGATGCAGCGGAGGCGGGCCGAGCGAGCGCGCGGGTTGGACGCGATCTCCTCGTCCGAAGGCTTGATCGCCTTGCGAGTGACGGCCGCGAACGGAGCTCGCGCAGGCGCCTCCCGCACCGGAAGATCCGGGTGCGGCTGCTCGTTCGTGGTCAAGTCCGTGAAGCGTCGCTTGACGATCCGGTCTTCGAGGGAGTGGTAGCTGATGACGACACAGCGTCCGCCCACCGTCAATCGGGAGAGGGCTGCCTCGAGCCCGCCCCGCAGCGCGTCCAACTCGCCGTTGACTTCGATGCGAAGAGCCTGGAACGCCTGGCGGGCGGGGTGTCCTGCGCGACGGACCGCGGCCGGAACGGCCTCCGCGATCACCTCCGCGAGTTCCAGGGTGCGCGTGAAGGGACGGTGCCGGACGATCTGCCGGGCGATGCTCGAAGCAAACCGCTCTTCCCCGTAGGTCCGCAGGATGCGGACGAGGTCCTGTTCGGATGCGGTGTTCACGATGTCAGCGGCAGACGGTCCCTGCGTCGGGTCCATCCGCATGTCCAGAGGGCCGTCCACCCGGTAGGAGAAGCCGCGTGACGGCTCGTCGACCTGGTGCGACGAGATGCCCAAGTCGAAGAGGGCACCGGAGATCAGGCCGATGCCGATCCCGTCGAGGAGGCTGTCGAGGTCACCGAAAGTTCCCGCCAATACCGTGACGTCGCCGGCGTTCGCCCGTGCGTCCGGATCGCGGTCTATTCCGATCATCCTCACCCTTTCTCCAAAGCTCGCCGACAGTGCACTTGTGTGGCCGCCGCCGCCAAAGGTGGCGTCGACCACAATTCCGTCTGGGACTGGCTGAAACAGCGTGACGACCTCGGACTCCAGCACCGGCCGGTGATATGGCCTCTGTGTCATCGTTCGGTCGCTCGGCTCTGCGCCTGGCCCATTGCCAGCTCCCCGGGCGCTGGCACCAAGAGGAAGCGGGCGGAGTCAGGGGCCTTCCTTTGGTTCCGGGGAGCTGGCGATAGGCCAGCCAATCGTCCGTGCGTCACTCGCGTTCCTCGTCCTCCTCCTCGTAGTCCAGGTAGGCGGCATCGCCCAGCTCGCGGACACGCTCGTAGACATCGGCGTTCCAAAGCTCGATGTGGTCGTAGACACCGACCACCGCGACCGGCTCGCCGATCTCGAGCTTGGCGAAGCTCCGCAGGTCGGCACGGAGAAGAAGACGACCCGACGAATCGGGAGCCTGCTCTTCCGCCCCACCGAACATGGTCCGGCGAAACTGGCGACCGGCCGGGGTATTCGGCAGAGCGAGTGCCTCTGCGGCCCGCTTTTCCTCGTAGACATTCTTGGGAAAGACCATCAGGTGACCGTCCTGGCCCTTGGCGACGACACACCCCTGCTCTTTGAGCTGGTTGCGGTAGCGCGAAGGAAGGACAAGCCGTCCCTTGCTATCCACATTGTGTCTGTCCTCTCCGAGGAACACGTCACGCCGATCCCATCCGCCGTTCGGGAGCCGGTGCCATTTGGCACCACCCGAGCGACTGTCGTCCTTCGCCTGTGCCACTATGACCCACAA
>JBBDWN010000157.1:0-1644 GCA_040902855.1 Acidimicrobiia bacterium
CACATGCCGCACCGAAGTTCACTGCGGTGAGATCGCCCATGTCATCCATCGCCTCTTCCATCTCGGGGACGAGGACGGCGTCGATGATGTGGACGGTGGCGTTGGCGGTCTGGACGTTGCCGCAGATGACGCTGGCACCGTTGACAGTGATGGTCTCACCGGAGGCGGCGATGGTCAGGTCCGCTCCGTTGACCGTGGTCACGCTGCCGGCGTCGACCAGTGCCTGGGCATCGAGGGACTCGCCTGCCACGACGTGGAAGGTGAGGATCGAGGTCAGGAGGTCGATGTCGGCCAGGATCGCCTCGAGGTCTTCGGCCGGGATGGCGGCGAAGGCGTCGTTGTAGGGGGCGAAGATCGTGAACGGTCCTTCGCTGTTGAGCGTGTCGACCAGTCCGGCTTCGACAACTGCCGTCACCAGGGTGGAGAGCACCGGGTTGTTGGAGGCGGCGGTGGCGGCGGGATCGTCGGCCATGCCGTCGAAGGAGCCTTCACCGTCTGCGGGGACCGCAGCACATGCCGCACCGAAGTTCACTGCGGTGAGATCGCCCATGTCATCCATCGCCTCGGTCGTGGTGGGTGCCACAGTCGTGGTCGTGGTGTCGGCGGTCTCGTTTCCGCCGCAGGCGGCGAGGACGAGGGCGAGCATGGCTACCAGGGCAACCAGTCGCAGATTTCGGGTCAGTGTTTTCATGTCATTTCCTTTCGGGTTTGGCTCTCGAAGGAGCCGTCGGGGTTTTATTCGGAGCGGCGGCGCTCCTGGATGGGTCAGGCTTCGACGATGACGACGATCGAATGCCAGCCGCTGGCACCATTGGGAATGGGACGGGTCCGCTCTTCGGTCTGCGTGGTCCCAGTCCTATCCGTGGCACGGCAGCTGATCTCGTGACGGCCGGGCGTTGCGTCCCAGACCAATTTCCATTGCCGCCACGTCGTGTCGTTGAGTTCGGCTGCGAGCTCGGCGTCCTGCCACGGCCCGTCGTCGACGCGCACTTCGACCCGGTCGATTCCCCGTGTCTGGGCCCACGCCACTCCGGCGATTGCGGTCGTGCCGGGAGCGATGCGACCGAGAGCGGACGGGGTGTCGATGCGGGACTGGGTCTTGATGGGCGCCTCTGCGTCCCAGCCGCGGTCGACCCAGTAGTGGTCGAACTGGTCGAAAGTGGTCAGTTCGATCTCCGCCAGCCACTTCGTGGCCGAAACGTATCCGTAGAGGCCGGGAACGATCAGTCGGGCAGGGAAGCCGTGTTCGGGCGGCAGCGGTTCGCCGTTCATCGCGATCGCCACCAGCGCGTCCCGTCCGTCGAGAGCGCTCACTGGGAACCCGCAGGTGTAGCGGTCGACTGAGCGTCCGACGATCTGGTCGGCGCCCAGGGCGATGCCGGCCTCGTCCAGGAGGTCGTCGAGCCGAACACCGAGTCAGCGGGCGTTGCCGACCAGCTTTCCCCCGACCTCGTTCGAGACGCATGTGAGCGTGATGTCCGATTCGACGAGGGGGCGATCGAACAGTTCTTGGTATGTGAGCGTCAACGGTCGGTCGACCATGCCGGTGATGGCGAGGGTGTAGGTGGCAGGGTCGATGCGGGGAACCGTGAGGGCCGTGTCGATCCGATAGAAGTCGGCGTTCGGAGTGACGAACGGGTCGAG
>JBBDWN010000157.1:1744-13617 GCA_040902855.1 Acidimicrobiia bacterium
TGCGGCGGCGGCGCCGATGACTCCAAAGACGGCGACGCCGATCGCACCGAGAGCCAGGCTCTTACGGGCTGCAACGACGCCCACTCCGGCTGAATACGCGAGAAGCAGCATGGCGATACCGACGAGCAGCACGGGTTTGTCGGCCGTACCGAAGACGTCGATCGCGAACTCCTTGACGGCAGAGGGCACGCCGTCGATGACGCGATCGCCGACGTCGAGGATCGGGTTGCGAAGATTTCGGGAGAACGAGGCGATGAGCTGGGCGACGGAGACGGCAACGAGGCCTGCCACGATGCCAGTCAGCGCGCCGCGTCGCACGGTGGGGTCACGGTCGGTCATGCGGATAGTTCGGAACCGTCGGGTCTTTGGATGGCTTCGGACGCGTACCCAGGGTTCGGCACCACCTATACGGTGGTTTTCGCGCACCAGTTCGGATACGACCTGGCACGATGAGCGACATGCCGCCGACTCCGTACGCCGAGTACCTGGCCCTCGACCAACTCCTCGCCCAGCAACATCCCGTCAGCGACGAACACGACGAGATGCTCTTCATCGTCATCCACCAGGCCACCGAGCTGTGGATGAAAGTGGTCCTCCACGAGCTGGACTTCGCTCAGACACAGATCTCCGACGACGACCTCGGTCCCGCCTTCAAAGCGCTCGCCAGGGTGGCCAGGATTCAGCATGTCCTGATCGAGTCGTGGCAGGTGCTCGCAACGATGACGCCAGTCGACTACCTGGAGTTTCGCCACCTCCTCGGCTCCGCCTCCGGCTTTCAGTCCGATCAGTACCGGGCCATTGAGTTCGTCCTCGGCCGCCGCCCGGTCGGTTACCTCAACCAGTTGGACGATGCGGGACAGGCCCGCCTCGAAGCGATCCGGCACGCCCCGGGTCTCTACGACGAGACGCTGCGTCTGCTCGTCCGACGCGGGCTGCTGGATGGGCGGTGGCTCGACCGTGACTGGACCGAACAGCACGAGTTGAGCGAGGAAGTCGTCGAAGCGTGGCTTCGCGTATATCGCGACACCGCCGAGTTCTGGGATCTCTACGAGCTCGCCGAGAAGCTCGTCGACCTCGAGCACGCCTTCAGCCGTTGGCGCTATGAGCACTACCGGACGGTGCACCGCATCATCGGCGGCAAGCGAGGCACTGGAGGGACGGAGGGACTCGGCTACCTGCGTCGCGCGGTGGACTTCATCTTCTTCCCCGAACTGTGGGAAGTGCGCTCCCGGCTCTGATCAGAACGGGACTTCGGACTGCAGGGCGACGACCCTCACGTCGACGAGTTCACCGTCAACGACGCCCCCCACCTGCGGGCCGACCAGCGCTCTGGCCCTGTTGCCGTTTTCGAGGTCGAGGATCGATTCCATCGTCTTCGAAGAGAGTGCGGCGTTGACGTAGAGGCGGATCGTCCCACCCCAGGTGGCGCCCGAGTCAGCGTCCATCCGCTGCAGGTTGGCCTTGCCGACATCGACGAGGAGTCCGTTGAGGTCGAGGATTCGGGCGCGGCCTGTGAACGTGTCGCTCATGTCGGCGGCGAGAGTAGTCGGCTGGGTAGTCGCGTTCTTCGCGAGCCAGCGCTACATGAACAGCGCATTCCGCATGCGAAATCGCCTTCACGGTCCATCGGAAACGTTGCACGCTCATGCGAAACGCGTCGTTTGTGGAGCGCTGAACCGGGAAGAACGCGTCCCAAAGCTGCGGTCCCACCTCGGTGAAGAACTCGGGCTGGAGCCTGCACCCGACTCTCGATCTCGAGGAGCGAATCCTGCTGCACGATCCGTCGCTGACCGACTTCGAACCGACCCCTGTCGAGTTCGACGATCACGTCGAGTATCTGTCATTCGCACCCGGAGCGGTGATTGTCGAACAGGGGGAGAAGGCTGGCTCGGTGTACTGGATCGAGGAGGGTCGAGTCGAGGTCATCAAGATCGCCGACTCCGGGAAGGCTCTCCCGCTCGTCGAACTCGCAGCCGGTCGCTACTTCGGCGAATTGGCGGCGATCATGGGAACTCGCCGAAGCTCTCTTGCTCATCTCTCTACTCCCTGATCACAGACTCGTGCACCGACCGTCCTGCACAGGGGGTTCGGAGCAGGGGGCGCGCGGTTTTGGTGAGCCCTTCTGATCTGCGTTGCGGTTCAATAATGAACCGCTGCCCCGCTAAAAAGCCCTATTCCCGCGTGATGTCGGGGAGCATTTCGGAGCGGAGCATGATCTCGTGGCGGTAGGAGGCGTGGATGTCGCGGGCCTCGCGGGCTGCTGCCTCGCGTGTGCGTTCGAGTTCTTCCACCAGCGCCTCGACCTTGCCTTCGAGACGGGCGATCTGGCGCTGCAGGGCCATCACCTTCTGCACTCCGGCCAGGTTGAGTCCCTGCTCGGTCATCTCCTGGATGAACGCCAGCCGGTCGATGTCGTCTTGGGAGTAGCGGCGCGTCCCACCGGGTGTCCTGTACGGGTCGATCAGACCTTTCCGCTCGTAGATGCGCAACGTCTGCGGGTGCATCCCGGCGAGTTCGGCCGCGACCGAGATGACGAAGACCGCCCGGCGTTGGGTTGACTGTTCGGCGGATGCCTCGTCCCCGGTGGCTTCGTCGTCGTCAGCGGTCATGGCTCATCATCCTTGCAGGTGGGCGCGAACGTCCTCGGGATCATGCGTCCCGAGTTCTTCGATCAGCTTCTTGACCTCGCGGTTCGGCTTGGAGGGCACGACGATCTCGGTCTTCACGAGGAGATCACCGGGCTTTCCTCTCGGCGGAGTGACCCCGCGGCCGCGGACACGGAAAGTCTTGCCGCTGGTCGTGCCCGCCGGGATCTTGAGCGTGACAGGCTCGCCCATTGTGGGGACCTCGAGTTTCGTGCCGAGCGTGGCCTCGGAGAACGTGATCGGAACGGTGATCGACAGGTCGTTGCCGCGTCGGCTGAAGAGGGGATGCTTCTCGACCGTGACGTTCACCAAGAGGTCGCCGGCGGGTCCTCCGTTGCGCCCCGGTCCGCCCTTCCCGGGCAGCCGGATGGTGGCCCCGTTCTTCACCCCGGCCGGAATCTTCACCTTGATGTCCCTGACTCGGGTCTCTGTGCCTCGTCCCCGGCAGTTGGTGCAAGGCGATTCGATCAACCGCCCGGCACCGCGGCACTGGGGGCACGTCTGAGGGAAAGCGAAGAGTCCCTGGCTCTGGGCGACCTGGCCTGCACCGTTGCACGTGGGACAAGTCGTGACCGACGTCCCCGGTTCGGCGCCGCTCCCTCCGCAACGGCTGCAGGCAGCCTCGCCTCGAACCGAGACGGTGGTGGTGACCCCATGGAATGCGTCTGCGAAACTCATGTGCAGCGATGCGCTGGTGTCCGGCCCCTTGCGGGCGGCGGCTCTCCGCGTCGCGCCGCCGCCGAACAGGTCGCCCAGTCCGCCGCCGAAGACATCGCCGAGATCTTCGACCCGGATGCGCTGGCCCCCGGACCCGAACGGACCGGCACCGAACGGCCCGCCACCGGCGAACCCGGTCGCCCCGATCCGACGGACCTCGTCGTATTCCTTGCGCTTCTCTTCGTTCCCGATGACCGCATACGCCTCGGAGAGCTGCTTGAAGCGACTCTCGGCGGTGGCGTCGTTCGGGTTGGCGTCTGGATGGAGCTTCTGGGCGAGCTTGCGATAGGCGCGCTTGATCTCCTCGGGGGAGGCGTCCTTGGACACCCCGAGGATCGAGTAGAAGTCCTTCTCCAGCCAGTCCTGGTTCACGGGCGTCCCTTCTCAGTCGGCCTGTTCGAGAGCGACCAGGGCGGCGCGGAGGACCCGGCCGCGCAGGCGGTACCCGCGCCGCAGCTCCTCGGAGACGACGAGGTTCCCGTCACCGCCTGAAGTCATCACCGCTTCGTGGATCTCCGGATCGAACGGCATTCCGACCGTCTCGATCGGCTCCAGACCCTCCCTGGAGAGCACATCCATAAGCTGGGAGCGGGTACTGCGCATTCCCCGCAGGAGTTGTTCTTCAGTCTCGGTGCGGGCCTCGATGGCGAGTGCAGCGTCGAAGCTGTCGAGAACGGGAAGCATGGCGCTGAGGACGCGCTCGGCCGCCCGGTCGACGATCGTCTGCTGATCGCGGATAGCGCGCTTGCGGAAGTTGTCGAAGTCGGCCGCCACGCGGCGAAGATCGTCGAGGTAGGTGCCGGCTTCGGTTCGGGCGTCGTGGACGGCCGCGAGCAGCGCCTGCTTCGCCTCGTGCGGATCTTCGGGAAGGTCGATTCCGAGCGCATCTGCGGACAGCACCGGTGGGTAGGCGGACGGTCCGCCCCCCTCGGTGACGACCTCAGCCTCGAACTCGGCCGCAGGCTCGACGTTCGTCTCTTCGGTCTCCATCAGGACTGATCATCGTCCTCGTCGACGATCTCGGCTTCGACCACGTCGTCGTCGTTGGGCGCTTCCTCGCCGCCTTCGGCCGCCGACTGTTCGGCTGCTTGGGCGTAGAGCCGCTGGGCCATCGCCTGACTGGCGGTGATCAGTGCGTCCATCTTCGACTGGATGTCGTCGTTTGCTGCGCCTTCGGCTTCGAGCGTGGACTTGAGGTCGGTGAGGGTCGCCTCAACCGAGGTCTTCTCCTCCTCGGTCATCTGCTCGCCCTGCTCGGAGACCAGCTTCTCGGTCTGATTGACGAGTTGCTCGGCCCGGTTGTGCAGTTCGACCGTTTCCCGCTTCTTGCGGTCTTCGTCGGCGTATGCCTCGGCGTCCTTGATCATGCGGTCGATCTCGTCATTGGCGAGCGACGTTCCGCCGGTGATCGTCATGGCCTGTTCCTTGCCGGTGGCCCTGTCCTTGGCGGTGACATTGACGATGCCGTTGGCATCGATGTCGAAGGTGACCTCGATCTGGGGGACACCCATCGGAGCAGGCGGAATTCCGGTCAGACGGAACTTGCCCAGGCTCTTGTTGTCAGGCGCCATCGCCCTCTCGCCCTGCAGGACGTGGATCTCCACTTCCGGCTGATTCGGCTCTGCGGTGGTGAAGGTCTCGGAGCGACGGGTAGGGATGGTCGTGTTCCGCTCGATCATCTTGGTCATCACCCCTCCCTTGGTCTCGATACCGAGGGTGAGCGGCGTGACGTCGAGCAGGAGGATGTCCTTGACGTCGCCCTTCAGGACGCCGGCCTGGATGGCGGCCCCGGCGGCGACCACCTCGTCGGGGTTGACCCCGCGATGCGGATCCTTCCCGCCCGTGAGCTCCTTGGCGAGTTCTTGGACTGCGGGCATGCGAGTGGACCCGCCGACCAGGATCAGGTGGTCGATGTCGGAGACCTTGACCCCGGCGTCCTTGACCGCCTGTCGGAACGGCCCCTTCACGCGGTCGAGCAGATCCTCGGTGATCTTCTGGAACTCCGACCGGGTCAACTTCATCTGCAGGTGGAGCGGCCCTTCCGCCGTGGCGGTGATGAACGGCAGGTTGATCTCGGTTTCGGAGACCGAGGACAGTTCGATCTTCGCTTTCTCCGCCGCCTCCTTGAGACGCTGGCTGGCCATCCGGTCAGCTGAGAGGTCGACTCCGTGGTCGTTCTTGAACCCGGTGACGAGCCATTTCGTGACTGCGTCATCCCAGTCGTCGCCTCCGAGCTTGGTGTCGCCCGCAGTGGCCTTGACTTCGAAGACCCCATCGCCGATGTCGAGGACTGACACGTCGAAGGTTCCCCCGCCGAGGTCGAAGACGAGGATCGTCTGGTCGTCTGACTCCTTGTCGAGTCCGTAGGCGAGGGCGGCCGCGGTCGGCTCGTTGATGATGCGCAACACGTTGAGCCCCGCGATCTGGCCTGCTTCCTGGGTGGCCTGGCGCTGGGCGTCGTTGAAGTAGGCGGGAACGGTGATGACCGCGTCGGTGACGGCGTCGCCGAGGAACGACTCGGCATCCCGCTTGAGCTTCATGAGGATGCGCGCCGAGATCTCCTGGGCGGTGTAGTCCTTGCCGGCGATGGTCTGTTTCCAGTCCGTGCCCATGTGGCGCTTGACCGAACGGATCGTGTTGTCCGGGTTGGTGATGGCCTGACGCTTGGCGACTTCTCCGACGAGGACGTCGGCGTCTTTGAAAGCGACCACCGACGGTGTGGTGCGGCCACCTTCGGCGTTGGCGACGATGGTGGGCTCTCCGCCTTCGAGGACGGCGATCACCGAGTTGGTGGTTCCGAGGTCGATTCCGACAGCACGGGGCATGGGGTACTCCTTTGGGGAAGACGATCTGAGTATGTACGGACAGTACAACCTGAGTCCCCCCTTGTCATATTTCCGAAATCTTGGAATAGTTCGGATGCGAAGTTGTTCGTGTAATGACCATTACCCCGTCCAGGGAGTCGGATCGCATGCCGCAAACCACCCAACTCAGCCTTCCCGTCCTGCCATTGCGCAACGGGGTGGTGTTCCCGCACATGACCGTCACGCTTCGGATCGAGACTGCAGAAGGACGGACGGCGCTCGCCGCCGCCGGAAAGGCCGACGGTCGTCTCCTCCTCGTCCCGCGTATCGACGGTCGGTACGCCGCAGTCGGAACTCTGGCCGAGATCCAGGACGCCGACGACGACGGGAACGTGGTCGTCTCAGGTCTTGCCCGAGCCAGAGTCGGAGCCGGATCCACCGACGACACCGGCGCGCTGTGGGTCGAGGCGGAGACCTATCCCGAGGTCGATCTCGTCGACGAAGAACTCGACGCCCTCGTCGCCGAATATCGGGCGATTGTCACCGAAGTGCTCGAACACCGTGGCGTCGGAGCCGTGGCCGAGCGCATCCTCGGAATGGAGAACCCCAGCCAACTGGCCGACCTGGCCGTCTACTCCCCGGATCTCAGCCTCGGCCAGAAGGTCCAGTTGCTGGAGACCCTCGACCTGCGCCAGCGTCTCGGACTCCTGTTGGACTGGATGCGCGAAGTGCTCGGCACTCTGGAATTGCGGCGCAAGGTGCGTGACCAGGCCGCCGAGAACATCGACAAGTCCCAACGCGAATACCTGCTGCGCCAGCAGATGGAGGCGATTCGCAAGGAACTGGGCGACGGTTCGGACGTCGGCTCGGATTATCGGGCCAAGCTGGCGGAACGCGACTTGCCCGCCAAGGTCCTCGAGGCAGTCTCCCGCGACCTCGACCGTCTCGAGCGGATGAGTGAGCAGTCACCGGAGCACTCCTGGATCAGAACCTGGCTCGACTCCGTCTTCGACATCCCCTTCGAAGAGCACACCGAGGACCGGTTCGATCTCGACGAGGCGTGGACCGTTCTCGACGCCGACCACACCGGACTGCCTGACGTCAAGGAGCGGATTGTCGAGTACTTGGCGGTTCGCAAGCTCCGCAAGGAGCGCGGTCTGGACAAGGACGACAATCGTGACGGGGCCATTCTGCTGCTGGTCGGCCCTCCGGGTGTCGGCAAAACGTCGCTCGGCGAGTCCGTCGCTCGCGCCCTCGGTCGCTCCTTCGTCAGGGTGGCGCTCGGCGGGGTTCGTGACGAGGCAGAAGTGAGAGGTCACCGGCGCACCTATGTCGGGGCGCGTCCCGGCCGGATCGTTCGCGCCCTGGTCGAGGCGGGTTCGATGAACCCTGTGTTCCTCCTCGACGAGATGGACAAGGTGGGCAACGACTGGAGAGGCGACCCTTCCTCGGCGCTGCTCGAAGTCCTCGACCCTGCCCAGAACCACACGTTCAGGGACCACTATCTCGAATTCGACCTCGACCTGTCAGAAGTCGTCTTCATCGCCACGGCGAACGTCGTCGAGACGATCCCCGCTGCGCTGCTCGACCGCATGGAGGTGATCCGCATCGACGGCTACACCGATGTGGAGAAGGTGGATATTGCCCGTGACCATCTGCTTCCCCGCCAGGTCAGGAGCGCCGGTCTCGAGCCCGAGGAGATCACCGTCACGCCTGGCGCCCTCGGGGCGATCGTCGACCGGTACACCCGCGAGGCGGGTGTCCGCAACTTGGAGCGTCAACTCGGGAAGCTGACCAGGAAGCTGGCGACCGAGGTGGCCCGTTCGACCGGCGACACGCCGTCGGTCACCGTCGACGTCGACGACGTCGTCACTTATCTCGGCAAGCCCAAGGTCTGGAAGGACGAGGCGAAAGACCGCACCGATGTCGCAGGTGTGGCCACCGGACTCGCAGTGACTGGAGCGGGCGGCGACGTGCTGTTCGTCGAAGCGTCCGCCACCGCCGGCGAGCGCGGTCTGACCCTCACCGGCCAGCTCGGGGACGTCATGAAGGAGTCCGCCAGGATCGCGGTGTCCTACATCGAGGCGAACGCCGCCCGGCTCGGTGTCGACGGAGACCCCCTCAACGGCAGGATCCACCTGCATGTGCCCGCAGGCGCAGTCCCCAAGGATGGTCCGTCCGCCGGTGTCACGATGACCACCGCGCTCGTCTCCCTCCTCACCGGTCGAAAGGTGCGGGCGGAGGTGGGGATGACCGGCGAGGTGACCCTGCAAGGCAAGGTGCTGCCGATCGGCGGTGTCAAACAGAAGGTGCTCGCCGCCCATCGGGCGGGACTCACCGAGGTGATCCTCCCGGCCCGGAACGAAGTCGATCTGGACGACGTCCCGCAGATGGTGCGCGACGAGATGACGTTCCATATCGCCTCGACGATCGAAGAAGTGCTGGCGGTGGCGCTGGAGGCGTGAGAGGCTGGGCGGGAGCCGCGGCAAGGAGAAACACGTGGAGCCCATCGAGATCGTGATCACGGGACTGCGGGTGTGGGTCGGTGTTGTGATGCTGGCGCACGGCATCAACCACGGCCGCAACCTCGATGGGACCGCGAAGTGGTTCGGGTCGAAGGGTTTCGCGATGGCGCGCCGCCAAGCCCAGGTGTCGGCGTTCGGCGAGATCGCCATCGGGGCTGCCCTCGTCGTCGGGTTCCTCACCAGCTTTGCCGCGTTCGGCGTGGTGGCGATCATGACGGTGGCGTTCTGGTCGATCCATCGCTTTGCCGGCTTCTTCGTGTTTCGCCGGCCCGACGAAGGCTATGAGTACGTGGCCACCGTGGCGTTGGCGGCCGTGGTCGTCGCCACCGCCGGTCCCGGCCCTCTGTCACTCGATGCGCTCACCGGTGTCGCCGATGAACTCGACGGCTGGATCGGGCTGGCGGTGGCGTTGGGCGGACTGGCCGTAGCCGCCGTTCAGTTGGCGCTGTCGTGGCGCAAACCCGAGGCCTGATCGTCTACCAACTCGTCGACCAGTCCCACGGCGGCCTCCTCGATCAGGTCGTACATGCGCTCGTAGGCGGAGTCGGGCTTGCCCCACGGGTCAGGGACTTCTCCTCCGCCTGCAAAGTCCAGGAGAGGGACCACCCGCGCATGGTGACCGGGTGGAGCCAGTCGCAGGACGTTTTCCAGATTGGAGTCATCCATCGTCACGATCAGGTCGAATGCCTCGAAGTCCTCGATACGCAACTGACGCCCGCGTCCGGTCACGTTGTACCCGCGCCGAGCGCCTGCCTGCGCTGACTGGGTGTGCGGTGAGTCGCCGACGTGATAGGCGGCGGTCCCGGCCGAGTCGACCTCGACGGCGAGTCCGGCCTGCATGGCCTTGCCCCGTATCACCGCTTCGGCGGCAGGCGAGCGGCAGATGTTGCCTAGGCAGACGGTCAAGATCCGATACGTCATGATCGCGACCATAGGTGTACGACTCTTCAGTTGGCCGTTCACCGAAACATCATTGGGTGAGTATTCGCGGCATATTGCGATATGCTAACTCTTGCAAGCACTCTTCCGAGACACCGCTCCCACCTCGAGGAGGACGGGTATGAACGTTCCATCGCCGGCCGGCACCGCCATCACTCGTGGTGCGACGGCCACCGCCCTCTTGAAGGACGGCTCTCACATCCAGCTCCGTCCGGTGACTCCGGACGACAAGCCCCTGATCGCCGACGGCTTCAGCAGGCTGTCCGCCCGCGCCCGCTATCTCCGCTTCCTTGCCCCGTCTGACCGTCTCTCGTCCCGCCAGTTGGCCTACCTCGCCGAGGTCGATCACCACGACCATGTGGCTTGGGGCGCACTGGACGGGGATGCCGCTGCGGGCGTCGGCCGTTGGGTCCGGCTCGAAGCAGACCCGTCGACCGCCGACGTGGCGATCACGGTCCTCGACGACTACCAGGGGCGCGGCATCGGAAGACTGCTGCTCCAGGTGCTGGCGGTCAGCGCCCGCGCCCGCGGTGTCGGCGTCCTGCATTTCGACGTGCTTGCCGAGAACGAGCCGATGAAGGGTTTGCTCGCCTCGGTCGGCTCCGTGCCCGTCTCCGAGGCCGAGATCGTCCACCACGTGCTCGACGTCAGGCGGGTTCCGGCGCCCGACGTCGTCGAAGGCGACCTCATCGGACTCCTGGAGGAAGCTGCGCGAGCGTCAGGGGCCGATCTCAGTCAGGATCGAGTTCCAAGCTGAGCGAGTTGACGCAGTAGCGCAACCCGGTCGGCTGGGGTCCGTCATCGAAGACGTGTCCCAGATGGCCACCACACGTGGCGCACACGATCTCGGTCCGGACCATGCCGTACGTGCTGTCAGTCCGCTCTTCGACCTTGGCAGGGTCGAGTGCCGCGTAGAAGCTCGGCCAGCCGGAACGAGAGTCGTACTTGGCCTCTGATGAGAAGAGTTCGGTCCCGCATCCGGCGCACTTGTAGGTGCCCGAGCGCTTCTCGTCCACGTACTTGCCCGAGAACGCCCGCTCCGTCGCACCCTCCCGCAGCACCCGGAACTGTTCGGGGTCGAGTCGGCTGCGCCAATCTGATGTCGTTGGAAGTTCGGTCATGGTGTCGAAGCTACCCACTCGCTGCCGCTACCGGGCCTGACCGAGGGCAGCGTTCAGCCTTTCGTAATAGACGACCTGGGCGGGGTTGAGGAGTTCGGTCGCCTGCGCCTCTCCACACCAGCGCATCTCGTCGATCTCCGGAAACGTGAGCGCTCGCCCGCGCCAGTCGATCGTGACGGTGTCGCCGTTCAGATCTTCGGGGTCGAAGTCGGCTTCGAACGCCCAGGCCGTGATCCGTTTCCCGGCCTTCTGGACGACCTCACCCAGAAACACCAGCTCCGTCGGGCTCACAGTCCAGCCCGTCTCCTCCCGGAACTCGCGCATCGCCGTGTCGAGCGGTTCCTCGCCCGGTGGCACTTCACCCTTGACGATCGACCACGCCCCTTCCTGCTTGGACGCCCAGAACGGACCGCCCGGATGAGCGATGAGGATCTCCAGACCGTTGGCGACGATGCGATAGGGGACGAGGCCGGCGCTCGGCATGGAGCCGACGGTAGGACGGGCATCCGTTAGCCTCGCCGACCATGGAGATCGGATCCCAGCCCGTCGGTGCGCACCCGTGGGGAGACGCCGAGACGCCCTATCTCGCCCTGGGAGGAGATGAAGGCGTGAAGGCGCTCGCCTGGGCCTTCTACGACGTGGTCGAAGAGACTTCGCCGGTGTTGGTGGCAATGCTCCCTAAGGACACCGAGGTGTCGAGACAGAAGCTGTACGAGTTTCTCAGTGGATGGACCGGCGGTCCGCCCCTGTACTGGGAACGACGCGGTCACCCTGCCCTCCGCATGCGTCACGCCCCCTTTCCCATCGATTCCCACGCCGCGGAAGAATGGGCTCGGTGTCTCGGCGAGGCGCTGGATCGCACCGGCGTCGAAGGCGAGCTCGCTGCATTTCTCCGCCGTGAGCTTGGCCGAGCGGCCCGCGAGCTGCAGAACCGGGACTGAGTCGCCGGTACGCTCGCCGGGTGCACCCGATCCTGCCTCCTGTCGTCGACCGACGGTTCCTGCCCGCGATCCCGCAAGGGTTCGCCATCGGTCGCAACGAACCGCTGGCGGCCGGGTTGCGGCGGGTCACCGTCGAGGAGCTCGACACGGCGATCCGAACGATGGGGACCGAGTCGATGGA
>JBBDWN010000158.1:0-13556 GCA_040902855.1 Acidimicrobiia bacterium
GCGAGGGAGTGCTGGGGGGAGACAGCCGAGCGCCAGCGAGGCAGAGGGGGGCCGTTGCCTACTCCGGTTCGGTGATCTTGGTGTTCTTGGCAACGGCGACGACGCCGCCGTCGGAGATCTCGAAGCCTCGGGCTCGATCGCGTTCGACGTCGAAACCGATACGGGCTCCGGGCGGGATCTGGACGTTCTTGTCGACGATCACGTTGCGGAGTTGGGCGCCTTCGCCGACGACGACGTCTTCGAGCAGCACCGTGCCTTCCAGCACGGCACCGGGACCGACCCGTACCCAGGGTGAGAGCACCGAGTTGCGTACATAGCCACCGGAGATCACCACCCCATTGGAGAGTATGGAGTCGGCCAACTGGCCGGCACCATGCTCGGCGACGGCGACGACCTTGGCGGGGGGTGCGGTCACGTCACTGGTGAAGATCGGCCATTCGGTGTTGTAGAGGTTGAACACGGGATCGACCGAGACCAGGTCCATGTGGGCGTCGAAGTACGAGTCGAGAGTTCCCACATCCCGCCAATAGGCGTGCTCGCGCTCGGTCACCCCCGGCACCTCGTTGGTGGTGAAGTCGTAGACGTGGGCTTCGCCCTTGTCGACGAGGGCGGGAATGAGATCGCCGCCGACGTCGTGTTTCGAATCGTCGCGGAGGGAATCCTCGTGGATGAGGTCGAGGAGCACGTCAGTACGGAAGATGTAGTTGCCCATGGAAGCCAGGACCATCGTCGGGTCGTCGGGGACAGGGCTCGGGTCGGACGGCTTCTCGCGGAACCGTTCGATCTTGGCGGACGCACCAAGTTCGATGATCCCGAAGGAAGCCGCCTGTTCGATCGGCACCCGGATCCCGGCGACGGTCACTCCCGCGCCGGACTGCACGTGCTCGTCGAGCATCTGACGAGGATCCATCCGGTAGATGTGGTCTGCCCCGAACACGAAGATGTGGTCGGGTTGTTCGTCGGAGATGATGTTGATGTTCTGCAAGATGGCGTCGGCCGAACCGAGGAACCAGCGTTTGCCCATGCGCATCTGGGCGGGCACCGACGTCACGTAGTTGCCCAACAGCGTCGACATCCGCCACGTGCGCGACAGATGCACGTTGAGGCTGTGGCTCTTGTATTGGGTGAGTACCACGATCCGGCGGAAGCCGCCGTTGACGAGATTGGAGAGGGCGAAGTCGATGAGCCGGTAATGCCCACCGAACGGCACACCCGGCTTGGCCCGGTCCCGGGTCAACGGCATCAGCCGTTTTCCCTCGCCCCCGGCAAGAACCATCGAGAGAACGCGGCGAGGATTGGCACTTGTCGACACGGCTCTCCTTCCTCCTCCGTCCAAACCCTACTGATCTGTCACCCGGCGTTACCCGGCGTTACCCGGCGAATCACGCCTCATCTTGCGGGTGAGCAGGACCAGCACACCCGCCAACGCTCCCCCCACGCCCGCCAGCCACCACGCCGGACCCTGCCGACCGTAGGGAAGGGGGCCGAGCGGCTCCGCATCGACATCGTATGTGAACTCGAATGAGCCTTCGAAGACGAACCCATCCGCCGCCGGAACCCGGTAGTCGACCCGGTAGGAACCGGGCTCGGTCAACTGTTCGACCGGAAGGCGGATCACCGCCCCGATCGGGTACGCCGGCTCTCCGGCAGGCGGCACTTCGACGCCGGTCGGACCCGTGACGGTGATCGAACCGGCACCGACGACGAGGTCTTCGGGAAACAGGAAGGCAACCTCGTCGACGACGCCGCCCACTCCGACGCCGGGGAGGGGACGGGCGTCGACGAAGGTGCCGTGGGCGAGCACCGTGATTGAGGGACACAGGCACAGGACAAGCGTGCCGAGGATCACTGCCCGAAGCACCTAATCCTCCAGTCAGCCTGCGGGCGAGAAGAACGTCACCGACATCGGAGGCACTGCGAAGACCACGGATTGGTCGTGGCCGTGGCTCCCGACCGACTCGGTGTCGAGTTCGACCGGTGCGAGTCCGGCGCCGCCGAACTCCGCTCCGTCGCTCGACAGCAGTGTCGTCCACCGTCCGGCGGCGGGTACCCCGATGCGGTAGTCGGACCAAACCTCGGGTGTGAAGTTGCAGACGACGAGCACCGGAGGATGCCCTTCCGCGCTCCGCAGGAAGGCGAGGGTGGATCGTGCAATGTCGTCTGCTTCGATCCACTGGAAGCTCTCCTCTGCCAGCTCGCCGATGTGAAGCGCAGGCGTGTTCCGGTAGAGCTCGTTGAGCGCGGCGGTGAAGGCGAGCACACCGGCGTGGACTTCGTAGTCCAGGAGAAAGAAGGGCAGTTCGCCCTCGTGGTTCCATTCGAACGGCGAACCGAACTCGGCGCCCATGAAGAGCAGCTTCTTGCCAGGCAGCGCCCACTGGTAGGCAAGAAGGGTTCGCAACCCGGCGAAGCGACGCCACTCATCCCCTGGCTGCTTGTCGAGGAGCGACCGCTTGCCGTGCACCACCTCGTCGTGAGAGAGGGCGAGCACGTAGTTCTCCGTGAACGCATACAAACCGCGGAATGTCAGCAGCCGGTGGTTGTCCTCGTAGCCGCGGAAGATCGGGTCCATCCCGAAATATCGCAGGCTGTCGTTCATCCATCCCATATCCCATTTGTATCCGAATCCGAGCCCGCCGATGTCGGTGGGGCGGGTGACCAGCGGCCAGGCAGTCGACTCTTCGGCAATGGTCTGAATGCCGGGGAACCGCCCGTAGAGGGAGGCGTTGAGCTTGCGGACGAAGGAGACGGCTTCGAGGTTCTCCCGACCCCCTTGGGTGTTGGGGATCCACTCCCCGTCTTTTCGGGAGTAGTCGAGGTACAGCATCGAAGCGACCCCGTCCACCCGGATCCCGTCAGCGTGATACATGTCCACCCAATAGTGCGCCGAGGACAGAAGGAACGCCCGCACCTCGTTTCGGCCGTAGTTGAAGATGAACGAGCCCCAGTCGGGATGAAAGCCCTGGCGCGGGTCCGAATGCTCGTACAGGTGGGTCCCGTCGAATCGGGCGAGACCGTGGGCGTCGACGGCGAAGTGGGAGGGAACCCAGTCGAGGATCACGCCGATCCCCCGCTGATGCATGATGTCGACGAACTCCATCATCCCCTGCGGCGTTCCGAAGCGGCTGGTCGGCGCGAAATATCCGGTCGACTGATATCCCCAGGAGCCGTCGAAAGGGTGCTCCATCACGGGCATCAGCTCGATGTGGGTGAATCCGGTCCGTTCCAGATGATCGGCCAGACCCTTCGCGAGCGAGACATAGTCGAGAGGACCCTGCCGAGACCACGAACCGAGGTGACACTCATAGATCGACATCGGAGCGTCGAAGGCGTTGCGTTCGGCCCGCTTCGCCATCCACTCGTCGTCCGACCACCGGTAGTCGAGATCCCAGATGATCGAAGCCGTGCCGAGCCCTGTCTCGGAATGAAAGGCACACGGGTCGGCCTTCTCCAGCGGCCTGCCACCGTTGCGAGGGACGATGAGATACTTGTACCGGTCCCCCTTGCCTGGCCCGCTGACGTCGAGCTCCCAGACACCCGATTCCGAGCCGCGCATCGGGTGACTCACGGGACTCCACCCGTTCCAGTCGCCGGTCACCGACACACTCTCGGCGTTGGGCGCCCACACCCGGAACACCGTGTGGTCTCCGTCAAGATGGGCGCCGAGGAAGAGATACAGGTTCTCTTGTTCACCGTTGTTGAAAAGCCACCGATCGTGCGCAGTGAAGTCCCGAGCCATGCCCGGAGACTAGGCGGCGGGTCGACTCGCGACGGAGCCGGAGTCCGGTCCGAGCGAAGCAAGAGCAGGGCGACATGCCTGCCAATCGGAAACCGCTCAGCCCGATGACGCGAGCCTCGTCCAGTCGGCCAACTACGTGCGGATCTCAACCGGGCGCAGGCGGTCGACAGACGTCATCATCCCTCGATCCTCCACACCGATCCTCCGATCGAGACCACGTACATCTCGTCGGCCCCGTCGGTCTCGACTGAGGTCATCTGTCGGGACCGAGGATCGGCTCGGGTCTGAGGATGGCGAGTCCTGCGGCGATCGCCACGGTCTGGGTGGCGGCCACTCCGACGCCCACCACGATCAGCAACAGGCGGAGGAATCGCACTCCTTGCGCGACGTTGGATTCGAGTTCGTCGAGGAGACCGGTGCTCTCCGAGGCGATCGATCCGTATCCATCCAGAACGACCGAGGCGTCGGCGAGCCGCACCCGAATCGTGGCCAGGTCGTCGGCGATTGTCAGCGTCGAGGACGAAAACTCGCCCAAATCGGAGGCGACGGCATCGAGGGTGCCTTGCTGGCCCCGCAACAGCAAGGGAATCTCGGCGAGGCGGGCGTCGATGAGTTCTATCGCCTCGTCGAGTGGAATGTCAGGGTCGTAGTCGACCCCGAAGAACGACAGTCCTCTCATCGTGGCGTCGATCACGCTCGCCGTGTCGATCAGGGCGGGAAGGGATGCCCGAACGGCATCGACTGAAGCAGGGACCTCGTCGGTGACGACATCTCCCAGATTACGGGTGATGACAGAGGCGCTGGTGAGCGTCAGCGACGTGTCCGCCAGAGTCGTCTGCACGTCGCGGAGCGAGCCGGCGACGTCGTCGAACACCCCGTCGATGACACGTGTGGTCTCCCCTACGGAGACCAGAGCCCGGCGAGATACGCCAACGGTGTCCGAGACGGCGTCGCCCACCGTTCCGATGAAAACCCAACCGACGGTCACGCCAACCAGCGACCCGAGCACGGCGAGGGCCCCACCGATCGTCCACAGCCATCCAACCCAGCGCGGAAACGAGTTGAGGTTCACACCCCGAGCTTGCCAGGTCTGGCGGATCAGGCGCGCTTCGTCGGATCAATTCGGGAGCGTCGCCATGCCACCGCCTGGATGCCGACGACGACGGCGGCACCGAGTACGACGAAGAGCACTGGGACGAGGGGGTCCATCGGACTCAGCAACCCTCTCTCGTCGTTCTGCCATGGCCACAGCGCGCGCAGCGACCCGGCCATCAACCCGACGAGGGCGGCCATCGTCACATCATGGCTGCGGGCGAGAAGACCGCCGAGCACCAGCGAGAAGGTACCGAGCCCGATCACCATTCCCACCGTGAACACCGCGAGATAGGCGAAGTCGAGCTCGTCGACGGCACGGAGCGTCGGCTCGTACAGCCCGACGACGAGAAGCAGGAACGCCCCGCTGACACCGGGGAGGATCATCGCGCAGATGGCAAATGCGGCTCCGAGGAAGATCACGAGTGGGGTGGGGTCGACGATGGACCCGGGGGGAAGCCCGCTGAGTACAAACGCCGGGATGGCGGCGACGACGGCGATCACGATCGACCGATGGCTCCGATCCCGTATCTGTCTCCACGGCACGGCGAGGCTTGCCGCGACGAGTCCGAGGAACACGGCGCGGCTCTCCACCGGCCAATCCTCCAGGAGTCCGGGCACGAATTCGGCGGCGATCAAGAGGGCGGTTCCGATGCCGAGGGCAAGCGGGACGACGAGCCCCCATTCGACACCGCGCAGGTGCAGGACCACAGCCGGTCGATCGAGGCGGACGACTGACAGGATCGCTCGGAAGCCGTGGCCGATCGACGCCAACAAGCGGCCGTAGATGCCCACGATCAACGCCATCGTCCCACCCGACACCCCGGGAACCGAGTCGGCCGTGCCCATCAGGAGGCCGTGGAAGAAGTGCGCGACGGCAGGTGGCATCAGCGACACGGTATCGACTCCTGGGGACGCGCATGTCACTGGGGTTCGATAGCTTCGGTGACATGACCACGCATTTCACACCCGCCACCTACCGCTTCCTCCGCGACCTCGCCGCCAACAACGACCGGGACTGGTTCGGTGCCAACAAGGACCGCTATGTCGACAAGGTCCAAGAACCGGCGCTGCAGTTCATCACCGACTTCGGACCTCGGCTCGCAAAGATCTCGCCGCATTTCACCGCCGACGCACGAGTCGTGGGCGGATCTCTCTTCCGCATCCAGCGCGACACGCGCTTCGCCAAGGACAAGACGCCTTACAAGGAGAACACGGGTGTCCAGTTCCGACACGAGGCGGCCAAGGACGCCCACGCGCCCGGCTACTACCTGCACATCCAACCGTCAGGAACGTTCATGGGAGTCGGCCTGTGGCGACCCGAGACTGCAGTCGCCTACCGGATACGCCAACACATCGCCGCCGACCCTGCCGCCTGGCGCAAGGCGGCCCAAGGCAAGGCATTCGCCGAGACGTTCAACCTCGAAGGCGACTCGCTCGTGAACCCGCCCAAAGGCTTCGATCCCGATCACCGATATGTCGAGGACCTGAAGCGCAAAGACTTCATTGCCTCGGTCGCGCTCTCGCAGAAGGCCGTGACCTCGGACGAGTTCATCGACGAGTACAGCCGCCTGTGTGAGACGGCGACACCGTTCATGCGCTTTCTGTGCGAGGCGGTCGGCGTCCCGTTCTGAACTGGCGAGCACGAAAAACCCCACGGGATACCGCATCACGGCGACCTGAGTTCCTACTCTCATGTCGGAAATTGCATCGACACGGGAGGGTGTCCATGTCCGACACGGCGCAACGCGCCCCTTCAAGCGGTTCGGGCCTCGACTCGTTCTTCAAGCTCTCGGAGCGAGGAACGGATGTCGCGACCGAGATCCGAGCAGGGGTCGCAACGTTCTTGGTGATGGCGTACATCATCTTTGTGAACCCGAGCATCCTCGGGGCGGCCGGACTCGACCCGGGGGCGGTGGCAGCGGCCACTGCACTCGTGGCCGGCTTGTTGTGTATCGCGATGGGAGTGGTGTCCAACTACCCCCTGGCGATGGCGGCAGGTCTCGGCATCAATGCCGCGGTGGCTTTCGGTCTCGTGCTCGGCGCCGGACTCAGCCCCGCGGGAGCCATGGGCGTCATCGTCCTGGAAGGCATCGTCGTCACGCTCCTGGTCGTCGTCGGCCTCCGCGAGGCGATCATGGATGCCGTCCCGACGTCCCTGAAGTACGCGATCGGAGTAGGGATCGGCCTCTTCATCCTGTTCATCGGGTTCGTCAACGGCGGACTCATCCAGCAGGGTGCCGGAGTGCCGGTCGAGTGGGTGTTCCCGAACTCGTCGGGAGCGGCACTGACCTTGATCGGACTGTTGATCACGGTCGTGCTCTACGCCCGGAAGGTCACCGGAGCTCTGGTCATCAGCATCGTGTTGACGACCATCATCGGCGTGATCATGGGCGTGCAGTCGATGCCCGACTCCTTCACGGCAACTCCGGACTTCTCGACCCTCGGTCAATTCGACCTCGGTGAGGTGTTCACTGTTCTCGGCACGCTGACAGCGTTGCTGACGATCTTCAGCTTCATGCTCACCGACTTCTTCGACACGATGGGAACGGCAACCGCCATCGTCGAACAAGCCGGGTTGACGGACGAAGACGGGAGGATCCCGGACGTCGGCAAGCTCCTGTTCGTCGACTCGGTGGGAGCGGCGCTGGGCGGCATGGCCGGGGTGAGCTCGAACACGAGCTACATCGAGAGCTCGGCGGGCGTGGCGGAAGGCGGAAGGACCGGTCTGACCTCGGTCGTGGTCGGAGTCCTGTTCCTCATCTCGATCTTCCTCGCTCCGATCGCGGGGATCATCCCGGCACAGGCAACCGCCCCGGTGCTGATCCTCGTCGGGTTCCTGATGTTTTCGCTCATCAAGGACATCGACTTCAGGGACTTCGAAGAGGGCCTGCCCGCCCTGCTGGCAGTCGTCCTGATGCCCCTCACGTACAGCATCACCGTCGGTATCGGTGCCGGCTTCGTGATGTGGGTCCTGATCAAGGCGGTCAAGGGCAAGGCATCCCAGGTCCCGATGCTCATGTGGATCGTGGCCGCAGCCTTCGTCGTCTACTTCGCCCAGGAACTCCTGGGACAGACCTTCGCAGCCTGATCGATCCCGATCGGACATCCGGGCCCGGGCACCTGCCCGGGCCCGGACGCGTCGGGGCGAAGCGGTGATTCATTCCGCCGCATGCGACGCGTCCAGCCCGCGGTTCGGGCTGACCCGCCATCCGACCGAGCCGACTGCGACGGCGGCGAGCACGAGTCCAGCTGCAGCCGTCATCCACGCGGCACCGAAAGACCACCGCTCGATGACTGCACCGAGCACGATGGGCACCGACCCGGCGCCGACGAAGACACCCGCCTGTGTGATCGCCGACGCTGAGGCTGCAGACGCCCGATTTGCACGGACGACGGTGTAGGTCATCAGACCGGGCCAACCCCACCCGGTGGCGAAGGCGACAACGACGATCACGAAAAACGCGGGACCGTCGACCAGCGCCAACGCGAAGAACGCGACTGCGCCGATCCCGGTGAGGAGGACGATCCCACCGAATCCGCGTCCGCCAGTCCGGTCGGTGATCACGCCCGCCGTTACCCGCGCCAGGATCGACACCGCCGAGCCGACGAACTGGAGCAACCCGGCGGCAGACGCCGAGAACCCGAGGTCCACCGTGGCAGACACCAAATAGGTGCCGAGAGCGATCGCTCCCCAGGTGGCGAACGAGGATCCGACTGCCAGATACAGGAGATCTCGTGTCCGAGTGATGCCCTCAGCCGGCGCCTGGCTATGTCGCGAAATTGGCTCCGCCAGCGTGCCCGATGGGACCAGAAACGAAACGAGGAGCGCCAGAACGGCAGCGACCCCGAACGCCCAGCGCCATCCGTGCGTCTCGACGACGAGAGGCACCGCCAACCCCGCCAGCAGCGTCGAGGCAGGAATCCCCGCATGCTTGGCGCCAAAGATCGTGGCTTGACGCGCGGGGTCGGTGTGGTCTGCCAGCGCCTGATTGGAAGCCGGATTCGAGGCGCCGTAGATGGACGCGGCGGCGACCAGCAGGACACCGAGTGACACCGCGTCCCGCGCCAGAAATGGTACGGCCCCGAGAACCGCAGCCGTCATCCGGAGGTTGAGCACCATTGCACGCTGCCAACCGATTCGCTGCACCCAGCGTCCCAACGGGGCGGAGGTGACCGCAGCGGTCAGAAAGAAGGACGCGGTGAGCAAACCGAGACCGAGCGGGCCGATTCCGAATTCCGGACCGATCTGGAAGAACGCCGCGCCCACCAGGAAGATCGCCTGGGTACTGAGTGTCACCACAGCGACAGCGAGCGGCAGCAGGGTGAACAGACGGGGGTGTCGCATCGACGGCAGGCTAGGAACGGCGGGCCACGAGATCTCTGCCAATCCAGACGGCAGAGGAAGGCGTCACCCGCGATGATTGTGTCATGGTTCGACCTTTCTCGTTCCCACGATGATGGTCGCGTGGGGTGCCGCACTCGTCGTGGAGTCGAGCTCGGTCGCAGCGTCCGGAAAAGACCTGACCGTGATCGCGTCGAACAACCTCGAACAGATCGGCTTCATCATCTCCACCGGCGCCGACTACGCCGCTGAACTGGGACCGGGCGACACCGAGGTGACCGGTGCCGTCGGCTCCGGCCTCAGGTGCCTCTCGGGGGATCGGTACCACTGATGGCCCAGAACGTTCTCGGCGGAGAGCTGTACGACTGCTCGATCGACCCGGTCACCGGATGGTTCCGGGACGGGTGCTGTAATACCGACGCCGCGGACGTCGGCGTCCACACGGTGTGCGCAGTGATGACCGACGAGTTCCTGACGTTCTCGAAATCCGTCGGTAACGACCTCTCCACGCCCATGCCAGAACACGGCTTCCCGGGATTGAAGGCCGGTGACCGCTGGTGCCTGTGCGCTTCCCGGTGGGTCGAAGCGCTCGAGGCGGGGATGGCCCCGAAGGTCGTTCTCGAAGCGACTCACGCCCGGACACTCGAGTGGGCTGCATTGTCGGATCTCGAGGCGCATCGGGCCTGAAGCAACGACTGCCGCCGATCTCCTACGGTTCAGGTCGTGAACATCTTCGTGCTCATGCTGGCGGCAGCAACAACATCCGGGCTTGGCGCTCTCGCCGGAGTCGGAGGGGCGGTGCTCCTCGTGCCCTTTCTCGTACTCAGCGGGATGCCGGTGGCCGTGGCGGCACCACTCGGACTCGTCTCGGTGGCAGCTCTCTCGATCGCGGCGGCACCCACCCACCTCCGTCACCGGGTTGTGAACCATCGCCTGGGTATCACCACCGAAGTTGCTGCCACCGCCGGTGCGGTGGTCGGGGCGCTCGTGTCAGATGTCGTCCCGAACCAACTCCTGGTGTACATGCTCTCAGCGGCCGCGCTCATGGCGGCTCTCGTCGGTGGGCGGAGGAAGGGACTGCGCAACCTCCCCGATCCGTCCCTCGGGCCGGCAGACATCGGCGAGCGGATCGGATCGCTCGGCGGGGCGTACCCCCTCGGAGATCACGTCGTCCCCTACGAAGTGCGGCGGCTCCGAGCCGGGCTGGGCTTCATGACGATCGCCGGACTGATCGCAGGGACGGCGGGCGTCAGCGGGGGCTTCATCAAGACTCCCGCCACTTCCGAACTCATGCACGTCCCGACCAAGGTGGCCGCCGCCACGACCACCTTCACGATCGGTATCACCGCAGCCGCCGCTCTGTCGGTCTTCGCCGTCCAGGGACGGATCGACACCCGATCGGCGTCCGCCGTCATCCTCGGGGCGCTCGGCGGTTCGATACTCGGAGCACGTCTTCAAGCCCGGATGGAGCCGATGAAGGTGCGGCTCGGTCTGAGTGTCGTCCTCGTCGTGGTTTCGATCGTGATGGTGGTTTCGGCATGACCACGAGCTCGATCACCGGGCGACGGCAAGGCCCGTGGCTGCGCGGGACGATCTGGGTCCTCACCGTCACGGCACTGGTTGCCCTGTTGGTTCCCGGGACTCCCGGCGTCATCGCCGGCGGACTGGCGGTCACGCTCCTCGTCGCCACCCCATTGCTACGGGTGGTCTGGATCGTGATTCGGCTCGCCGGCGAGCGGGACGGCCGATTCGTCCGCGTCGGTCTCGCTCTCCTCAGCGCGGTTGCCATCGGAGTGCTCATCTCGATGTTCCTTCGAGGCTGAGGCCGTTTGCCCGATCTGACCGGCCCGCACCGCCAGATCACGCCACAACCGGGCTGTCCCCGGATGCGACAGAGCCAAGTCAGTCCAGCGGTCCGCCGGACCGAGATCGACGGCCAACCGCATGTCGTGCGGGCCGTACGAATCCTCTCCCGGTGGATGAAGCCCCTCGTCACCTGTGAGCAACGGCGCCGGCCGGAGCCGATCGCCCAGGGCGAGCATCCGCTCGCGAATCCCCTCGGCGCCATCGGATGCAAAGGTCAGTGGCAGCACCCAGTGGACGACACGATCCGAGAAGAGGAACCTCCGATCCTCGAACGCCCGGGTGGCGACCACCGGGTCACCCGCCTCCCAACCGTCCACCTCGGCCTGCGCCAGCGCCACCCCGAAGGCCAGGACGTCGGGCAGCCGGTCTGATGAGAACCGATGGCTCCACCAGCGTCCCCGACGGTTCAGGTCCTCGAGTGGGTCGTAGCCCGTGACGGAGATCTCACGCGCATCCGGAAGGGCCGCCTCTGCCTGCACGAGCAGTTCGCGCCACTCATCGAGATCGCGGCGGGCTCCGCCGAGCGCGGCGCTCACACCCGGTAGGCGTCTTCGGTCGGTTTGACCGGCCGGTCGAGCCATAAGGGTCGGCGGAGTCCGCCGGGACCCGGACCGGGTTTGGTGAGCCCCAACCATTCCCGGTAGATCTCGTAGGACTTGGCGGTGTCGACGACGACATCGCCGTATTGATCGTCGGACTCGGCCGGAGTGATCCGGACACGCTGATGCCAGGCGTGCATTCCCGAGACCGGGTCGGGGTGGGGCGGGAACGCCAGATTCTGATGGACCCCTGCGTCCCGCCACCAGATGCGTTCGGAGTCGGGATCGGCGGATGTGAACGGTTCGATCCCCTTCTTCTGCCGGAGACGCCAGGTGCTGTCACCGGTCTTGGTGATATCGACGAGTGCGGACGACCAGCGCTCGTTGCCGGACCCGTCCTCCAGCCGCCAGCGTCCCATGTGATGGGAGGCGGCGACCACGCCCGGTCGGATGCCTTCGGTGCGCCACACTCGGATCACGAAGTGGCCGGTGTCGGTGCTGATCCGGACGAGGTCGCCGGTGGCCAGGTCCATCGCCTCGGCGTCGAGGGGATTCATCCACAGCGGATGACCGTGGCTGATCTCGTAGAGGTACTTGGCGTTGCCCGACCGCGTGTGGATGAGCGTCGGAAGCCGGAAGATCGGAAGCAGGATCCGCTCGTTGGCCGCGAGGTCGAGTTTCCGCCAGTGGACGTGGGATTCGAGATAGGTGGGAATCGCTTCTGTCTCCCATCCCCAGTCGTGCATGGTCTCAGACCACCATTCCAGCTTCTTGGACGGCGACCGGAACCCGTGACGGCTGGTCCCGTCCTCCATCCGCAGCCCGTCGGCGGTCTCCCGCTCGTGAACCTGATAGATGTCGCGAGCAACCTCGACCGCCCCGTACTTGCGCATGAAGCCGAGCGGGTCGAGGCCTTCGGCCGCGGCCCGTTCCGGGAGTCCCGGGACGGAGTTTTCGAACATCCATCCGTAGTACTCGTCGACGGTGACCGGACGTGTTGGATCCGAAGGCGATTCGAACCAGCGACGAATGCCCAAAGAACCGTCCGGATCGATCTTCCAAGACAGGTCGATCCAGAACTCGGTCTCCTCCCACACTTCCCCCGGGTTGGCCTCGTGGGTGCGCGCGAACGTCTTTCCTTCACGTTCACCTGCGACCCGAAGCACCGGCTGGCGGAAGCCGAGCCATTGGCCCATGTGCGTCTCGTAGGAGTGGGTGTCGTGGCGTTCGGATCCGACCCCCATCGGGAGGACGTAGTCGGCGAACCAGGCGGACTCTGACCAGGTCGGAGTGAGAGCGACGTGCAGGCCGATCCGATCTGTGTCGGTGAGCATCTCCAACCACGAGAACCCGTCAGGATTCGTCCACACCGGGTTGTAGACCCGGGTGAAGTACACGTCGACCTTGCCACGGCCCTCCTTGGTGAGATACGGAAGGAGAAAGCTCATCTCATGATGTGCCAACGGGTATTCGGGCGGCCACAACAGTTCATTCCACCGGGAGTGGGGGGGCGGCATGTTCCAGTGTTCCGGCTTGAACTTGTCCCAGGCACTCGGAGCAGTGCCGCCGACGGTGCCGATCGAACCGGTGAGCACATGGAGCAACCACAGCGTGCGGGCGGCCTGCCACCCTCCGAGGTTTCCGGATCCGGTCGACCGCCATGTGTGCGAGGCGAACCGCGATCCTGCCCGGGCGATCTCGCGTGCCACCTCTTCGATCTGACGCGCCTCGATCCCGCACTCCTCGGCTGCCCACTCGGGGGTGTAATGGCTGTAGACGCGTCCCAGCATGGCGATGAACTCCTCGTACGTCTGAGGAAGTTCCGGGAATCGGCCGGCAAGCGTCTCGCGCCAATTGACCCACCGTCGGACGAAGGCGTGGTCCACCGCATCCCATTCGAGCAGCAGCCGGGCGATGGCCAGGAACAGCGCTGGCTCGGTGCCTGGCCACGTCGAGAGCCAGTAATCCGACATCG
>JBBDWN010000159.1:0-1949 GCA_040902855.1 Acidimicrobiia bacterium
CGGCCACTCCCCCCAACACTCCCTCGCCTGGCGGCTCGGTCGCGAGGGGGAGAGACCGAGCAGCCCTTTGCCTCGCAGCACGCCCTCGCCTGGCGGCTCGGTCGCGAGGGGGAGAGACCGGCTCGCAAGCCTGAGACCCCGCGAATATCCCGGCGGGTGGGAGGTGACAAGCACGTAGCATCCGGCGTCGTGTCCGACGCTCCTCGCCTCACGAATCTGGCTGCCGATGGTGCCCGTCTGATCGGGCGGTTCGTGCGCGCCCATCCGGTGTCCTTCTCCATCGCCGTGTTCGGCTCTTTCAACTTCGCGGCCGCCATCGTCGTATCTGCGCTCGTGGTGGGCCGCATCACCGATGACGTGATCGTGCCGGTACTCGACGGTGGCGAACCGATAGACGGACGGCTTCGCGGGGCGGTCATCGCTCTTGGGCTGATCGCTCTGTGGAAGGCGATCGGAATCGTGATCCGCCGATCCGGCGCCACCTGGATGCAGGGGCGCACGCAGGCCGATCTGAGGACCCGGCTGATCGAGCATCTCCTCGGACTCGAGTTGTCGTGGATCCGTCGCCAGTCGACCGGTGACCTGCTGGCCGTGAGTGATTCTGACGCCGGGCAGTCGACCTACGTCCTCGGACCCTTCCCGTTCGCCTCGGGCGCATTCATGCTGCTCATCGGGTCGATCGTGATCGTGTTTCTGATCGATCCGCTTCTCGGCGTGATCACTGGCGTCGGCCTCATCACCAAGGTGGTGGTCGACATCACGGGGGCGTGGCGCACGTTCGCCCGATTCGAGGGTGTCCAGGTGCGCCGGGGTGAGACGAGCGCCGTTGCCCACGAGTCGATCGACGGTGCTCTCACAGTCAAGGCGCTTGGTCGGGAGGATCATGAGGTCGAGCGGTTCGCGGCGGTCTCCTTGCGGCTGCGTGACGAGCTCATCGAGATCGCCCGCCGGTTCACGCTGTACGACGCAGTCCAGGATGCCCTCCCTCCGCTGACGACGGTGGCGGTCCTGGTGGTGGGAGCCTCGCGGATCGATGTCGGGGCGATATCGGCGGGGGACCTCGCAACCATCGCCTATCTCCTGTCCCTGATCGCCTTCCCGCTGCGTCTCATAGGTTTCGTCCTGTGGGAGGTGTCGGGGAGCCTCGCCGCCTACCGCCGGGTCGAGCAGGTCCTCCAGGTCGATGACAGCGTGCGATACGGCGCCTTGGCACCGGCCGAGGCCGCTGGCGCAGCCGGTCTGGCTTCGGATGGATCGCTCACCTTCGGATTCGACGACGATGTCGTACTTTCCGACATCGACATCGATATCAAGCCGGGGGAGACGGTGGCCATCGTGGGACCGACCGGGTCGGGGAAATCGACCCTCGTGACGTTGTTCGCCCGTTTGTGGGATCCGACTGCGGGCGCCATTCGACTCGACGGCCGCGACCTCCGAGACTTTGCCCGCTCGGCGTTGGCGGGCGAGGTGGCCTTCGTCGGTCAGGACGTGTTCCTCTTCGACGACACGGTGCGCGGCAACATCTCTTTCGGTGTGGACGCCAGCGATCACGACGTGATCGAGGCAGCGAAACTGGCGGCCGCCCACGAATTCATCACCGAGCTTCCCGACGGCTACGCCACCCGCCTGGGGGAGCGCGGCACCGCGCTTTCCGGCGGCCAGCGCCAGCGGATCGCGCTGGCCCGCGCTCTTGTCCGTCGGCCCCGGCTCCTCATCCTCGACGATGCCACGTCGGCGGTCGACCCGTCGATCGAGACGGGGATCCTTGTGCGGTTGAAGGAGTCCGTCATCCCGTCGACTGTGGTTCTCGTTGCGTACCGTCGCTCTTCGATCTCGCTGGCTGACCGGGTGGTCTACCTCGAGGACGGCAAGGTGCTCGGCCAGGGCACCCACGACGAACTGGTGGCGTCGGTTCCTGGCTACGCCCGGCTGATCCGCGCCTACGAAGA
>JBBDWN010000160.1:0-4173 GCA_040902855.1 Acidimicrobiia bacterium
GATCGAGATACTCCGGCTGAGCCCCCTTCTCCGACCGACAGGCTGACCGGAGCATGCGGGTTCTTTTCGCAGGCGACTGGCATGCCGGAACCTCCTTCGCGATCGACACCATCGACTTGGCGGCGGACCGCGGGATCGATCGGATCGTCCAGGTGGGAGATTTCGGCTTCTGGCCCCGGTTCGATCAGGGCGCCGCATTCCTCCGAGCAGTGTCCGAACATGCGGTAGATCGGGGGGTCGCCTTGTGGTTCTGCGACGGCAACCACGAAGACCACGACTCGCTCCCGCATGACGAGCGCCTCGAACCTCTCGAGGTGGCCCCGTCGGTGTTCTGGGTCCCCCGCGGTGCAGTGATCCAGTGGGCCGGGAGACGGCTGCTCTTCTTCGGCGGCGCCGTGTCGATCGATCAGGACAGCCGACTGGCGGGATGGACATGGTTCGCAGACGAGATTCCGTCCGAATCGGCGTGGCGGCGGGCGCTGGCAGTCGGTCGAGTCGACGTCGTCGTTGCTCACGACACCGTCCCGGGGATGCCCGTCAAAGGACTTCCTCCCCTGTCGATCCCGTGGTCGGCGCGACGCCGGGCGCGGGAGCATCGCGGGCGCCTGGCTGAGCTGCGTGACACGGTGACCCCTGCTCTCTGGGTACACGGCCACTGGCATCAACGAGCCAGCGCCAACATCACCGAGACCAGATTCGAGAGCCTGGGACACGACCGCGGTCCTCTGGCGGACTCGATTCTGGAAGTCGACCTCGACGACCTCCCTGAACAGCCGCGCATTTCCTCGTCCGGTTAGGGTCAGACCCGTGATCTCGGTGCCTCTCGCCAAACAGCTTCGAGCTGCAGGGCTGGACTGGCAGCCGCGACGATTCGACTTCTTCCACATCCCCGACCGCGACCTCGACGAGCGAGTCTTTGTCATCGCCGACCTCTCCGTCGACGTCCAGCCGCTCGCCGACGGGATCGCGGCGATCACCTTCAACGGGGCTGTCGAGTGGTCACTCGACTACATCCTCCAACAGGACGTCGTGTGGATGCCGACCGAGGCACAGCTTCGGTCCTTGTTGGGCGATCGCATCACGTCGCTCCAGCGCAGCGAAGATGGCTGGATCTGCGTCGTCGACCACCCGGTTGAACGACACGATGCGGCAACTGCCTCCGATGCGTACGGCAAGGCCCTCCTGGCAATCCTCACCGGGGCGCGCGAGTAGCCGTCCGGCAACCCGCAGATGAACGTCCGGTGACATGCAGCGGGCACGACGGACAAGTAAGTTGGTGTCAGCCCGCGTCTGCGCGGGCTCCATATCAGGAGGAAACATGAAACGAATACGTTGGGTCGCGCTCTTTGCGATCTTCAGCATGATCGTGGCTGCGTGTGGAGGCGACACCGCCGAGGACACGACCACGACCGCCGCTGAAACGACGACTACTGCAGCAGACACGACGACGACGGCTCCGGCAGAGCCGAGCGTGGACTTTGAAGGTCTCACCCTCGACGCCGGGGGCTGTGACTACGGAGGCAAGGTCGAATCGATCGTTGCCGTCGACGAGTTCACCGTCGCGTTCAATCTCTGCTCGCCTGACCCGGCCTTCATGCAGAAGGCGGCCTTCACTCCGTTCGGCATCCAGCCGCAGGAGCACCTGGAGGCCACCGGTGGCGCTCCGCTCGACAACCCGATCGGCACCGGTCCGTTCGTGCTCGATCAGTGGGACCGTGGCAACCAGATCGTGTTCTCGGCCAACCGTGACTACTACGGCCAACAGCCTGCCTTCGACACCCTCGTGTACCGCTGGGCAACCGAAGGCGCCCAGCGTCTGCTGGAGCTGCAGTCCGGGAACGTTGACATGATCACGAACCCCTCGCCGGAGGACTTCGAGACCATCCAAGGTGATGCGAACCTGCAGTTCATCCCGATCGCCAACCCCAACGTGTTCTACGTCGGGTTCACGAACACGTTCGCGCCGTTCGACGACGTCAACGTCCGTCAGGCGATCGCCATGGGCATCGACCGGCAGCGTCTGATCGACAACTTCTACCCGGCTGGTTCGACGGTCCCCACGCACTTCACACCGTGCACGATCGAGAATGCCTGTCAGGGCGACGCCTGGTACGACTTCGATCCGGAAGCCGCTCGCCAGATGCTGGCCGACGCCGGCTTCCCGGACGGATTCGAGACCACGATCTCGTACCGTGACGTGTTCCGTGTGTATCTGCCGGATCCGGGCGCGGTCGCAGTGGAGATCCAGACCCAGCTCGAAGAGAACCTGGGCATCACGGCCGAAGTCATCCAGATGGAATCGGGTGATTTCATCGAGCAGTCCACCACGGGCAACCTCGACGGAATCCACCTGTTGGGTTGGGGTGCGGACTACCCGCACGTCACCAACTTCCTCGACTTCCACTTCGGGGCGGACAACCCGCAGTTCGGAGCCGCTCACCCGGAGATCTACGAGCCGCTGGCAACCGCCTCCGGTATCGCTGATCCGGCAGAAGCTGCTCCCCTCTACGAAGAAGCCAACAACGCCATCAGGGAACTCGTCCCGATGATCCCGATGGCTCATGGTGCTGCCGGCTCGGCCGCACTGGCTTCGGTGGACGGTGCGCACTATCCGCCGTTCGGTGCTCCCCAGTTCGAGTTCATGGACCCGGGCAAGGACACCTTCGTCTACATGCAGAACAACGAGCCCATCTCGCTGTACTGCGCCGACGAGACTGACGGCGAGTCGCTTTCACCCTGCCAGCAGGTGGTGGAGCCACTGTTCAGCTATGCCACCGACTCGGGCGAAGTCGTCCCCCGTCTGGCAACGGCATGTGAACCCAACGACGACCTGACCGTGTGGACGTGCTCGCTGCGCACCGGCGTGACGTTCCACGACGGATCCAGCTTCGACGCCAACGACGTCGTGTTCTCATGGTCTGTGGCACTCGACGCCGCCAACCCGCTCCATGTGGGCAACACCGGTGGTTTCGACTACTACGCATACCTGTGGGGCGGCCTCATCAACGCTGAAGGCTGATCCACACCGAACCCAAAGGGGAGCGCCTTCGGGCGCTCCCCTTCTACTCTCCCCTCCACTCTTGACTTCCTACATCGTCCGCCGCGTTCTCCTCGCCATCCCGGTGGTGCTCGGGCTCTTCGTCGTCACGTTCTTTCTCGTACGGCTGATTCCGGGTGATCCGTGCACCGCGATGTTGGGAGAGCGCGCCAGCGAAGAGGCATGCGCCAGCTTCGATGCCCGCTACGGCCTGGACGAGCCAATCCCCGTCCAGCTCGGCGTGTACATCCAGAACACGTTGCAGGGTGATCTCGGTCAGTCGCTGCAATCGTCGCGACCGGTCACCCAGGTGATGGTCGACCGCATGCCTCTCACCATCGAACTGACCGCCTCCGCCCTCTTCCTGGCGGTACTCATCGGCATTCCGCTCGGTCTGATCTCTGCGCGTCGCCACAACTCACTCGTCGACGTCGGCACGATGACGTTCGCCAACATCGGAGTGTCGATGCCAGTCTTCTGGCTTGGCCTCCTCCTCCAATATCTCTTCGCGCTCATCCTGAAGGACACGTTCCTCGCGCTTCCCCCATCGGGGCGGCTCAGTGCCGGGGTCATTCCCATCCCGTTCTACGAGGTGTGGGGCTGGGCGGTAAACGAGGACACCCTGAGCGGCGGGTTCCTGGAGTTTCTCGGGAAGCTGGTGATCCCCAACTCCATCATCACCGGCAACTGGACGGTCCTGTCCGATGCCGTTCGCCACCTCATCCTTCCTGCCATCGCGCTGGCAACCATCCCATTGGCCATCATCGCCCGCATCACCCGCTCGGCGTTGCTCGAAGTGCTCAGCCGTGACTACATCCGCACTGCGCGGGCCAAGGGCGCAATGGAGCGCAGGGTCGTCGCCAAGCATGCCTTCCGCAACGCGATGCTTCCGGTGGTGACGATCGTCGGGCTCCAGCTCGGACTGCTCCTCGGCGGCGCCGTCCTCACCGAGACCGTCTTCAACCTGTCAGGCGTCGGAAAGACTCTGTTCGAAGCCATCACCGCCAGGGACTACGCCGTCATCCAGGGTTTCGTGGTGGTGATCGCCACGGGTTACGTGATCATCAATCTGTTGGTTGACATCAGCTACGGCTGGCTCGATCCGAGGATCCGATACGAATGACCGACCGACCCAA
>JBBDWN010000160.1:4273-13362 GCA_040902855.1 Acidimicrobiia bacterium
CCGACAAGCCCCAGCACATCCTGGGAGTCGACGGCAACGTGCGCGATCAGTTCTCCCGCATCATCTACGGATCGCGGGTGAGCCTCACTCTCGGCATCTCGACGGTGACCATCGCCATCCTGATCGGAGCGACGATCGGTGCGGTGGCCGGGTACGCCGCCGGTTGGGTCGACAACCTCCTCATGCGGATCATGGACGTCGTACTCGGCTTTCCCGGATTTCTGCTGGCGATCGCCATCGTCGCCGCATTGGGACCGGGCCTGCGAAACACGCTGATCGCCCTGGCGATCGTCACGATTCCGCAATACGCCCGCGTCATGCGCGCCTCGGTGCTGTCGATCAAAGACATCGACTATGTGGCCGCCTCCCGGGCATTGGGAGCGTCGTCGACTCGCATCCTTCTCACCCGGATCGCACCGAACGCCATCACCCCGCTCATCGTGCTCGGGACCCTGGGGATCGCATCGGCGATTCTCGAGGCCGCAGGGCTCGGCTTCCTCGGATTGGGCGCCCAGCCGCCCCAGGCCGAGTGGGGGACAATGCTCGCCGCCAACCGCAACCGGGTCTTCTCCGATCCTCACCTGGTCTTCTTCCCCGGTCTGGCGATCATGATCACCGTGCTCGGCTTCAACCTGATGGGCGACGGCCTGCGCGACGCAATGGACCCGACGCTCAATGACTGACGAAGCACTCCTCCAGGTCGAAGGACTCGCCACCCACTTTCACACCCGGGGAGGAGTGGTCAAGGCAGTCGACGAAGTCACGTTCTCGGTGCGACGGGGCGAGGTGCTCGGGATCGTCGGTGAGTCAGGCTGCGGCAAGTCGGTCACCGCCCTCTCGATCCTCGGTCTGGTACCCCACCCGGGCCGCATCGAGCGGGGACGAGTCCTCTTCGACGGCGCAGACCTCAGCGAACTGTCCAACCGGGAGCTGTCACAGATCCGGGGGGACCGGATTTCGATGATCTTCCAACAGCCCTCCTCGGCGCTCAACCCGGTGATGACCGCAGGACTGCAGATCGAAGAGGTGTACGAACTGCACCGGGAGATGACCGAGGACGTGCGGGAGGACAAGGCGACCGAGATGCTTGCCCGGGTCGGCATCCCCGATCCCGGGCGGCGAGCGACGTCGTACCCGCACGAGCTGTCCGGCGGGATGGCCCAGCGGGTGATGATCGCCATGGCGCTCGCCTGCGAACCCGACCTCCTGATCGCCGATGAGCCCACGACTGCGCTCGACGTCACCATCCAGGCACAGATCCTCGACCTGATGCGGGCGTTACAGACCGAGTCCAACACGGCCGTGGTCCTCATCACCCACGATCTCGGCGTGGTGGCCGAGATGGCAGATCGGGTGGCGGTCATGTACGCCGGTCAGATCGTCGAGGAGACCGACGTGCACACGCTGTTCTCCGACCCCAAGCATCCATACACCCAGGGACTGCTGGGCTCGATCCCCGTTCTGGGAGAGGTGAAAGACGAGCTGGAGACCATCCCCGGCGTGGTTCCGTCGCTGGTGGACCTCCCCACCGGCTGCCGCTTCGCCTCCCGCTGCAAGGCGCGCGTGGAACATGAGCTCACCATCTGCACCGAGATCGCGCCCGAATTGATCCCGGTGGCAGACAAGCATGGAGTGCGGTGCTGGTTGTACGACGACGAGCACGGGGTGGACCTGTGACCGAGACGCTCGTCAAGGTGCGCGACCTGCGCAAGTACTTCCCGGTCCGCGGCGGGGTTCTCCAACGCACGATCGGCCAAGTGCAGGCCGTCGACGGCGTCGATCTCGACGTCTACCGAGGTGAGACGCTCGGCCTCGTCGGCGAGTCGGGATGCGGGAAGACCACGCTTGGACGGATGCTCGTCCAACTCCTCGAACCCACCTCCGGCACCATCGAATTCGAAGGCAGCGACGTCACCCACCTCAAAGGGGCGGAACTCGACAGTTACCGTCGCAATGCCCAGATCATCTTTCAGGACCCGTTCGCCTCCCTCGACCCGCGTACCCCGATCGGCAACTCGGTCGGTGAAGGTCTCAGGATCCACGGCGTCGACAAGGACGAACGTCAGACCCGGGTGGGGGACATGCTGGAGATGGTGGGATTGGAGAGAAGCCACGCCGGCCGGTATCCCCACGAGTTCTCCGGCGGACAGCGGCAACGGGTGGGCATCGCCCGGGCACTGATCCTGAAGCCGAAGTTCGTCGTCGCAGACGAACCGGTTTCCGCCCTCGACGTCTCGGTGCAGGCTCAGGTGCTCAATCTGCTCAAAGAACTCCAAGACGAACTCGACCTCACCGTGGTCTTCGTCGCCCACAACCTCGCCGTTGTCGAGCACATCTCCGACCGGGTCGCCGTGATGTATCTGGGTCGGGTAGTGGAGATCACGGACCGCACGTCGTTGTACGAGCGTCCGCTCCACCCTTACACCGAGGCATTGTTCTCGGCCATCCCGATTCCCGATCCGAGCCGCCGCAAGGAACGCCAGGTCCTGCAAGGCGAGATTCCCTCCCCGCTGAACCCTCCCGACGGGTGCAATTTCCATCCCCGCTGTCCCATCGCCGAGAAGGGACTGTGCGACATCGAGGTTCCGCTGCTCAAACCCCCGCCGGAGGGCGGCAATCACTTGGCGGCCTGTCATCTGCGCACCGGCGCGGCCGCGGTTCGTTGACCGGTCGCTTCGGCGCGCTGTTTAGCCTCCTGTCGTGAGCCAACCCACCCCGCTGGTCCGTCTGATCCGTTACGCCCGCCCCCATCGGGCGCGGATGGTCACCTCAGCCGTCTACTCGGTGCTCAACAAAATCATGGATCTCGCTCCGGAGATCCTCATCGGCGGGGCGATCGACATCGTGGTGCGAGGCGAGGACTCGTTCCTGTCCACATTCGGGGTCTCCGACGTCCGAACCCAGTTCGTGGTCCTCGCCGGACTGACCCTCGTCATTTGGGGACTGGAATCACTCTTCGAATATCTCCAGAACATCGGCTGGCGCAATCTCGCCCAGACCGTGCAGCACGAGCTGCGGATCGATGCGTACACCCACATCCAGGACCTCGACGTCTCCTACTTCGAGGATCGCTCCACCGGGGGGCTGATGGCGGTGCTCAACGACGATGTGAACCAGTTGGAGCGGTTCCTGGACGTCGGAGCCAACGACCTGATCCAGACCCTCACCGCAGTCACCGGCGTCGGAGTGGTCTTCTTCGTGCTGTCACCCACCGTGGCCGTGTTGTCCATCATTCCGATCCCGTTCCTGATCTGGGGGTCGATCCGCTTCACCCGCTTGATGGCTCCCCGCTACGCCGCCGTTCGGGATCAGGCCGGAAGTCTCAACGGACTGCTGTCCAACAATCTCGGCGGGATCACCACGATCAAGGCGTTCACCGCCGAGCACCGCGAGCGTGCCAGGGTCGAGACCGAATCCGACACCTATCGCACCGTCAACTCCCATGCCATCCGGCTTTCGTCCGCCTTCGTCCCGATCATCCGGATCGGCATCCTCGCCGGCTTTCTGGTGACGATGCTCGTCGGCGGTTTTCGGGCGTTGGACGGCACCCTTGAACCGGCCGCATACACCGTGCTGGTCTTTCTCACCCAACGGTTGCTGTGGCCCCTGACCAGTCTCGGCCAGACGCTCGACCTGTACCAACGTTCGATGGCCTCCACCAACCGGATTCTCGACGTGCTCAACACCGAATCGTCGATGACTGACGGCGAAACACCCCTTCCCCGCCCCCGGGCCGACATTCGATACTCCGGCGTCACCTTCGCCTACGCCAACGGCATCCCAGTGCTCCACGATGTCTCGTTCCGCATCGCACCCGGCCAGACGGTGGCAATGGTCGGATCCACCGGCTCGGGAAAGACCACCATCGTCAAACTCCTCCTCCGCTTCGCCGACGTCCAGGTGGGCTCGATCACGATCGACGGCCACGACGTGCGGACCGTGACTCTGCAGTCCCTGCGCGGCTCGATCGGACTGGTCAGCCAGGACGTGTTCCTGTTCCATGGCACCGTTGCCGACAACATCGCCTACGGGCGTCCGGATGCGACCGAGGCGGAAGTCGAGGCGGCCGCCAAGGCGGCGGAAGCCCACGACTTCGTGATGTCGTTGCCCGACGGGTACGACTCGATCGTCGGCGAACGCGGACAGAAGCTCTCCGGCGGCCAGCGCCAACGGATCTCGATCGCTCGGGCCATCCTGCGAGACCCGGCGATCCTCGTCCTCGACGAGGCCACCTCGGCGGTGGACAACGAAACCGAGGCCGCCATCCAACGTTCCCTGCGGTACGTCTCGGAAGACCGAACGACGCTGGTGATCGCCCACCGGCTCTCCACCATTCGACATGCCGACCAGATCCACGTGCTGGAATCCGGTCGGATCTCCGAATCCGGTACCCACGACGATCTGGTTGCACTTGACGGCATCTACGCCGGCCTGTGGCGAGTGCAGACCGGCGAGGCCGTCGACAAGCGCTGACAAGATCAGGAGGAATCCGATGAACATCGAAAAACTGGGCGTGGTCGGTGGAGGACAGATGGGCGCCGGCATCGCCGAGGTGGCGGCGAAGGCCGGCACTGATGTGCTGGTGATGGAAGTCGACGCGGAACTGGCGGAACGTTCGCTCGAGCGGGTCACCCGGTCACTGGACAAGGCCGTCGACCGGGGGAAGCTGGAGGCAGCGGACCGGGACGCCACTCTCTCCCGGATCTCCTACACCACCGATCTCGCCGAGTTCTCCGACCGCCACCTGGCCATCGAAGCCGTCACCGAGAACGAGAAGCTGAAGCTCGACATCTTCCGGACACTCGACGAAGCGATGGGCGACGACGCGATCCTCGCATCCAACACGTCGTCCATCCCGATCACTCGACTCGGTGCGGTGACCGGTCGCCCCGAGTCCGTGATCGGGATGCACTTCTTCAATCCGGTACCGGTGATGGCGCTGATGGAACTCGTGACCACCGTGCGCACCGACGATGCGATCGCCGACCGGGCCGAGACCTATGCCCGTGAAATCCTCGGGAAGACGGTCGTTCGAGCGAAGGACCGGGGCGGGTTCATCGTCAACATGCTGCTGGTGCCGTACCTGCTGGGCGGCATCCGGATGTTCGAGGCGGGAGTGGCGTCACGGGAGGACATCGACGCCGGGATGCGTCTTGGCGCGAACCACCCCATGGGTCCGCTGGAACTGTCCGACTTCATCGGTCTCGACACGATGAAACTCGTCGCCGACGTCCTCTTCGACGAGTACAAGGAGCCGCTCTACGCCTCTCCCCCGCTGCTGACCCGCATGGTCGAAGCCGGCCTCCTGGGCCGCAAGACCGGCCAAGGCTTCTACGAGTACTGAGCGCGAGCACGCTGCCTGTCACAATCAGCGGGTGACTGCCTTCGAGGATCGCAACATCGTTCTCACCGGGTTCATGGGAACCGGGAAGTCGACGATTGGGCGTCGCCTCGCCAAGCGTCTGGGGTTCGGGTGGGTGGACACCGACCACGTGATCGAGGAGCGCCACGGTCCGATTCCCGAGATATTCGCGCGGGCAGGCGAGTTCGTCTTTCGGGGGATCGAGCGAAACATCGCCTCCGAGTTGTCGACCCGCACCCGCCTCGTCGTATCGACAGGCGGGCGCATGCTTCTCGATCCGGACAACATCCGCGCCTTCAGTGCATCGGGTCGGATCTTCTGTCTCTCGGTCGAGCCTGATGTCCTGGTGTCCCGTCTGAGGAGGAGCCCGACCCCCCGACCGCTGTTGTCCGGCGACGGAGATCCGGACTCGAAGATCCGCACGCTGCTTGCCGAACGCCAGGCCGGCTATGGGCGATTCACCCAGGTCCGATCGGGAGTCGAATCTGCAGATGAAGTCACAGTCGGTCTCGCCGCACTGATCACCACACCGACGGAAACAGCCAGCGGACGCAGAGGACATGCGGTGCTGGGTGATGCGACGACCGGGCTCCCCCATCCGGTCGTCGTCGTGTCGGACGAGAACGTGGCCGAACTGCACGGACCCTGCCTCGGCCCCGTCGATCGCGTCGTCACGGACGGCTCCATCCCCGAAGACACCGGTTCGGTCATCTTTCTCGGGGGGAGATCAGTGACGAATCGGCTCTCTGCTTTCGGTGGCGTGCGGAGGGTTGTAGTTCCGACAACTCAGGCTGCGATGGACTCCGAGTACCCGAATGCCAGGGTCGTGATCGACCTCGCGACCCTGCAGACGGTCCCGAAGGAAGCCCAATGAGGACAATGTTCCTGATCGGCCACCGCATCACCCACTCGCTCTCCCCTGCGATGTGGAACCACTTCTTCGAGTCGACCGGCCGCGACATCACGTATGGGGTGCGTGATGTCGACGAGGACGGGCTCGAAGCCGTCCACGTCGAGTTGAGGTCAGGGTCGGTTCTCGCCGCCAACGTGACGATGCCCCACAAGGCGTGGGCGGCCAAAGTCGCCGACCAGCGGACATTTGCAGTCGCGACGATCGGAGTGGCCAATCTGCTGCTTCCCCAGGATGACGGAATCCACGCTTTCAACACCGACGAGATCGGAGCGCGGGCAACACTCGCGACCCGGGCGCCCTACGACCGGGTGGTAGTGCTCGGTGCGGGCGGGACCGCCCTGGCGATCCTCGAAGCGCTCATCGGGCTCACGACGACCGTCGCAGTGGTCAACCGCACCTATTCGCACGCCTCCGAGGTGGCCGCCAGGTACTCCGAGCGCTTCGAATCGATCACTGCACACCACTGGGCCGATCGCGACGACCTGACGCCGGATGCCGACCTGGTGGTGAGCGCGGTGCCGGCCGTCGACGAGTCGCCGCTGGACGTACGGAGATTGAATCCAGGCGTCCTGGTCTACGACGCCGTCTACCGGCGAGAACCCACAGCCTTTCAGCGTGAATTGACCGACCGCGGAATGTTCGTCGCCGACGGCCTCACCCATCTCGGATCGCAGGCGGTGGCGATGCTCGAGCCGCTCGGCTTCGACCCGTCGCAAGGCTCGATCCTCATCGACGGCCTGGAGGCCGAAACCGGACGAACCGTCTCTGCGTGGGGAGCTCGCCTGGCCTAAAGCTCAGATCTGTCGCCCGAAGAGGCGGACGAGGTCGCACGCCATCTCGACGTCGTGCACCCGGACGATGTCGGCCCCGTGTTCGATCGCCATCGTGATGTATGAGGCGACGCGGTGGTCCTCCGCCTTACGCGGGATCGGGACCAGCACGGGTCGGCCCAGATCATGGATGACGCCGAGTCCGCGTATCACGTCCAGCTGCATCCTGGTGTACGCCGCGTAGTCCCCTCGGTAGTTGATCGAAATGCCCGGGTCCACGATCGTCTCAGTCACGCCGACAGCAGCGAGTTCGTCCAGCCTGACGCGCAACCATCGAGCGGTCCATGACGCCTTGTCACTGCGGATCTCGACCTCGTCCACTGCGTGGGGGTTGTCGCCCTCGATGTACATCACGAACGCGCCCACCCCTGGCATGGCTGCGATGCGCCTCATTTCGGGATCGGCCAGACCGCCCGTGTCGTTCAAGAGGACGGCCCCCGCCTCGACACTGGCTGCGGCCACCGCGGGCTTCCAGGTGTCGACCGAAACGACGAAATCGTCAGAGACGAGGAGTTCGATCGCGCCGAACAGTCTCTCGATCTCCTCTTCGGCGGTGATCGTCGGGTTCTCGTAGTGGGACGACTGGCCACCGAGGTCGATGATCGACGCACCCGCCGACCGGTACCGCCGCGCCATCGCGAGTGCGTCACTCGGGGAGGCAGCCACCGACTGGACGTTCCGGGAGTCGGGAGAGACGTTGATGACCGCCATCACGTGGGTGACTCCTCCGATCGGAAGGTCCCCCGTGCGAAGTCGTATCGGATCCATGGTGGAGCATCTTGCCAGCGACTGGCCGCCCTGCAGCCGCGAATGGCACGCTGCGGGACGGGTAGGTTCGGGTTCGTGGACCTCGCACTCGTCGTTGTCGCTGCGCTTTCCCCTGATGGACGGGAGCTGCGCCACGCCCAGATCGTCCGTGGTGTGCTGGGTGAGTCCCGAATCGTGGAGACGATCGACCTTGTCGCCGAGGGTGTCACGCCGGCCATGAGCAGGACCGAGCGAATCCGATACGAGACCGACGAACCGATCGTCGATTCGGTCATCGCCGTACACGCCGACCTCGTGGCCCGGGCCGAGACCATGGTGTTCATCTTTCCCACCCGGTGGTGGAGCGCGCCGCCGATCCTCAAGGCGTGGATGGAGCGCACGTTCGTTCCTGGTGTCGCTTTCACGCTCGACTCGAAGAGAAGGGTCCGGCCAAACCTGGGGGAACTGCGCTCACTCGCCGGCGTGACGACTCACGAGCGTCCGGCGGCCATCGCGGCCGGCGGAGACGGAGCGCGACGGATCCTGTTGCGGACGATGCGGCTGAACGCACCGCGCAGAGTTCGGAACGAGTGGCTGGTCGACGCCGACGAGGCGACGATCGCGACCCGGATCGGACGCCTATGAAGGTTCTCATCGTCTTCTGCCACCCGGTTCCGGACTCGTTCGGGGCAGAGATACGCGACACGGTGACCACCGCCCTGTCCGATGAGGAGGTCCGTCTCATCGACCTGTATTCGGGAGTCGACCTGCCTCGCGATTTCACCGACGCCGACGGGGCGGCCTTGTCGTGGGCCGAGGCTGCTGTTCTCGTGTATCCCACATGATGGGCCAGCCTGCCGGCCCCGCTCATGGCATGGGTCGAGGACGGGTTGGAACAGGACATGTGGCGACATCTGACGCGGGTGGTGGCGATCACAACCCACGGTTCGAGCCGCCTCGTCAACCTGGTCACGGGGGGCGTCGGGCGACGAATCGTGCGCCGGGGGCTGCCGAAGATGATGGCTCCCGACGGTCGGGGTCGCTTCATCGGCCTGTACTCGATGGACACCATTGGCGACGAGAAGCGCAAGACGTTCCTCGTCTCGCTCCCGCGAACGTTGCACCAAGCGCTCGGTTGATCAGTCGAACTCGTGCGCGAAAACCACCGTATAGGTGGTGCCGAACCCTGGGTACGCGATCAGGGGAGGCGGATGGTGGGGTTGATGAACTCGTTGGT
>JBBDWN010000161.1:0-1923 GCA_040902855.1 Acidimicrobiia bacterium
TGATCGTCGACCGCATGCTGCGCGAGTTCAAAGTCGACGCCAACGTCGGCAAGCCCCAGGTCGCCTACCGTGAGACGATCCGCAAGGAGGCGAAGAAGGTCGTGGCGCGCTTCGTCCGCCAGACCGGCGGCCGCGGCCAGTTCGGCCACGTCGTGATCAATGCCGAGCCGGCGCCCGGCGAGGGCTTCGTCTTCGAGAACAAGATCAAGGGCGGCGTGATCCCGGGCGAGTTCATCGGCCCCGCCGAACAGGGGATGCGCGAGGCGCTCGACAACGGGGTCAAGGCCGGCTACCCGATGGTCGACGTCAAGGTGGAACTGATCGACGGCTCCTCGCACGACGTCGATTCCTCCGAGATGGCCTTCAAAATCGCCGGCTCGATGGCGATCCAGGAGGCGGCCCGCAAGGCCAACCCGGTGCTGCTGGAGCCGGTGATGGCGGTCGAGGTGGTCACCCCCGAGGACTTCCTCGGCGACGTGATCGGCGACCTCTCGCGGCGCCGCGGCAAAGTCCAGGGCCAGGAGCAGCGCGGCAACGCGCTCGCCGTCCAGGCCACCGTGCCGCTCGGCGAGATGTTCGGCTACGCCACCGATCTGCGATCCTCGACCCAGGGACGGGCAACCTACACGATGCAGTTCGAGCGTTACGAGGAGGTCCCGTCGAGCATCGCCGAGGAGATTGTCGAGCACCGGTCGGGCGAGCCGGTCGGAGCGACCTCTTGATTCTGGCTATATTTCCCAGGTTCGCCCGCAGGCAGACGAATAAACACGACTTCGAAAGGTAGAACGGAGAGCGATGTCAAAGGAGAAGTTCGAGCGCGACAAGCCGCACGTCAACGTCGGCACGATCGGCCACATCGATCACGGCAAGACGACGCTGACGGCCGCGATCACCACCACGCTCTCCGGCAAGGGTGAGACCGAGGCGAAGAGCTTCGCCGAGATCGACAACGCCCCGGAGGAGAAAGAGCGCGGGATCACGATCGCGACCTCGCACGTCGAGTACGAGACCGAGAACCGCCACTACGCCCACGTCGACTGCCCGGGCCACGCCGACTACGTGAAGAACATGATCACCGGCGCGGCGCAGATGGACGGCGCGATCCTGGTCGTCTCCGCGGCCGACGGGGTGATGCCGCAGACCCGCGAGCACATCCTGCTCGCCCGCCAGGTCAACGTCCCGCACGTGGTCGTCTTCCTCAACAAGATCGACCAGGTCGACGACGAGGAGCTGATCGAGCTGGTCGAGGAGGAGGTCAAGGACCTGCTCAACGAGTACGACTTCCCGGGCGACGAGACCCCGATCGTCAAGGGCTCGGCGCTGAAGGCGCTGGAGGGCGACGAAGAGGCCCAGAAGGCGATCTTCGAGCTGGCCGAGGCGCTCGACACCTACATCCCGGAGCCGGTCCGCGAGCTCGACAAGCCGTTCCTGATGCCGATCGAGGACATCTTCTCGATCACCGGTCGCGGCACCGTCGCCACCGGTCGGGTCGAGCAGGGGATCGTCAACAGCGGCGACGAGGTCGAGATCGTCGGCATCACCGACACGACCAAAACCACCGTCACCGGGGTCGAGATGTTCCGCAAGCTGCTCGACCAGGGCCAGGCCGGCGACAACATCGGCGCCCTGCTGCGCGGCACGAAGCGCGAGGAAATCGAGCGCGGGCAGGTGCTCTGCAAGCCGGGCTCGATCACCCCGCACACCAAGTTCAAAGCCGAGGTCTACTGCCTGAAAAAGGAGGAGGGCGGGCGTCACACGCCGTTCTTCTCCGGCTACCGGCCTCAGTTCTACTTCCGCACGACCGACGTGACCGGGATCGCCAACCTCCCCGAGGGGACCGAGATGGTGATGCCGGGAGACAACGTCGAGATGACGATCGAGTTGATCCAGCCGATCGCGATGGACCAGGGCCTGCGCTTCGCC
>JBBDWN010000162.1:0-13146 GCA_040902855.1 Acidimicrobiia bacterium
TGTTGGGGGGAGACAGCCGAGCGCCAGCGAGGCAGAGGGGGGCCGTCCGCGAAGCAGCCAAACCCGACGATCCACTCCGCGCGAGAAGTCGTCGACGAGTTCGCTGACGCTCACGCCCCCCTCGACGGCTCAAGGCAGCCGTCGGTCCCCCCAACGTCGCTTCGCTCCTGGGGGGACTTACATGCTGCGGCGGTATTGGCCGCCTACTTGGTAGAGGGCGTGGGACATCTGGCCGAGGGAGGCGACCTTGGCGGTTTCGAGGAGGGCGTCGAAGAGGTTCCCGCCCTTGGTGGCGGTCGCCTGGAGATGGCGGAGGGCCGCCGGTGCGGTCTCGGCGTTGCGTGTTTGAAAGGCGCGAACGTTGGCGATCTGGCGGTTCTTGGCTTCGTCGCTCGCTCGGACGACTTCTTTGGGGATGATGAAGGGCGAACCGTCGGATCCGAGGAAGGTGTTGACGCCGATGATGGGCAGTTCCCCGGATTCTTTCTGCCGTTCGTAGTAGAGGGACTCTTCTTGGATGCGGGTCCGCTGGTATTGGCGTTCCATCGCTCCGAGGACGCCGCCACGGTCGTTGAGACGTTCGAACTCGGCGTAGACGGCTTCTTCGACCAGATCGGTCAATTCTTCGATTATGAACGAACCCTGCAGCGGGTTTTCGTTCTTGTTCAGTCCCAGCTCGCGGTTGATGATCAACTGGATGGCCATCGCCCGGCGTACCGACTCTTCGGTGGGGGTGGTGATCGCCTCGTCGTAGGCGTTGGTGTGAAGGCTGTTGGTGTTGTCGTAGATGGCGTAGAGGGCCTGGAGGGTGGTGCGGATGTCGTTGAACCCGATCTCCTGGGCGTGGAGTGACCGTCCGGAGGTCTGGATGTGGTACTTGAGCATCTGGGAGCGTTCGTTGGCGCCGTAGAGGTTGCGCATCGCCCTCGCCCAGATCCGGCGGGCGACCCGGCCGATGACGGCGTATTCGGGGTCGATGCCGTTGGAGAAGAAGAACGACAGGTTGGGGGCGAAGGCGTCGACGTCCATTCCCCTGGCCCGGTAGTACTCGACGAAGGTGAAGCCGTTGGCGAGGGTGAACGCCAACTGGGTGATGGGGTTGGCGCCGGCTTCGGCCATGTGATATCCGGAGATCGACACCGAGTAGAAGTTGCGGACCTGATGGTCGATGAACCAAGACTGGATGTCGCCCATCATCCGCAGGGCGAACTCGGTGGAGAAGATGCAGGTGTTCTGCGCCTGGTCTTCTTTCAGGATGTCGGCTTGGACCGTCCCCCGTACCACCCGGAGGGTCTCGTCTTTGATCCGGTTGTAGGTCTCGGCGTCGAGGACCTGGTCGCCGGTGGTTCCCAACAACATCAAACCCAGTCCGTCGTGGCCTTCGGGGAGTTCCCCGTGATAGGTCGGGGGGTTGTCTCCCAGCACTTCGGCGACCCGGTCCTGTAAGCCGACCGCCCGTAGGTGTTTTTCGCATTCCTGGTCGACGGCGGTGTTCAGGAAGAAGGCGAGGAGCATCGGTGCCGGACCGTTGATCGTCATCGACACCGAAGTGGTCGGATCCGACAGGTTGAATCCGGAATAGAGTTTCTTCGCATCGTCGAGGGTGGCGATCGAGACCCCGGAGTTCCCGACTTTGCCGTAGATGTCGGGACGCTCGTCTGGGTCTTCGCCGTACAACGTGACCGAGTCGAACGCCGTCGACAGCCGCTTGGCCTCCATTCCGGCCGCCACGTAGTGGAAGCGGCGGTTGGTCTGTTCGGGTGGACCTTCCCCCGCGAACATCCGGGTCGGGTCCTCCGCTGTCCGTTTCAGCGGGTAGATCCCGGCGGTGTACGGGTAGAAGCCGGGCAGATTCTCCCGCCGACCCCACCGCACCCGGTCCGCCCAACCGGTGAACTTCGGCGTCGCGATCTTCGGGACCTTGGTATGCGACAGCGACTCCGAGGTGAGCGGAACCCGCACCTCGCGGCCACGCACCTCGTAGGAGAGTTCGTCGCCGGAATACCGCCCCATCAACTCGTCCCATTCGTCCAACACGGCTTTTGTATCCGAGTCGAGCCGGGTCTCCCGCTCGGAGATGGGTGCGGAGAGATCGGCGTCGGTGAGTCCAGATGCCATATCCAACGCCTGCAACTCGCCGGCCAAGGTCGCCTGAACTTCGATGACGGCGTCCTCGGCACGGGCGGTTTCGGCGATCTCGGCGAGATAGCGGGACCGAGCGGACGGGACGATCACGTGTCGGTCCCGCGGATCAGTCGGGAGGTCCAGGGTCGAAGACAACCCGACCGCGTCCATCACCACCTGATAGAACCGGTTCATCCCGGGATCCCCGAACTCGGAGGCGACAGTCGAATACACCGGCAGGTCCGCATCGTCGGCATCGAACAGCTTGCGGTTCCGCCGGTACTGCTTCCGCACGTCGCGTACTGCGTCCTCCGCCCCCGGTTTGTCCGCCTTGTTCACGACGATCAGATCGGCGTAATCCAACATGTCGATCTTCTCGAGTTGGGTTGCGGCCCCGTACTCGGGGGTCATCGCATACACCGACACGTCGGCGTGGTCGGTGATCTCGGTGTCGGACTGGCCGATCCCCGACGTCTCGACGATCACCAGATCGAACCCGGCCGCCTTCAAGACGGCAATCCCGTCCGACACCGCCTGGGACAGCGCACGATGCGCCTGCCGGGTCGCCATCGACCGCATGAACCCCCGCGGATGAGGCAACGCGTTCATACGGATCCGGTCACCCAGCAGCGCCCCACCGGAGCGGCGCCGGGTCGGATCCACCGACAACACCGCCACCGTCTCGGACTCGAAATCCATCAGGAACCGGCGCACCAACTCATCGGTCAACGACGACTTGCCCGAACCCCCGGTCCCGGTGATCCCCAACACCCGACCAGGCCAAGAAGCCGCCCGAGCACGAACCCGCTCGAAAACATCCGGATACTTGTCGGGATGATTCTCCGCCGCCGACAACAAAGAGGCGATCACCGTCGTCGAATCTGACGACAGCACGTCGATGTCGACCTCCTCCAGCTCTCCGGATGCCACGTCCGACGCCCGCAACATCTCGTCGATCATCCCCTGCAAACCCATCTGCCGGCCGTCATCGGGAGAAAAGATGCGGGCGACGCCCTCTGACGCCAACAATTCGGCCTCTTCAGGCAGGATGGTGCCTCCACCGCCGCCGAAAATCCGAGCGTCGGTCCGACCCGCGGCATCCAGCAGTTCACGCAGATAGCGGAAATACTCCATATGCCCGCCCTGATAGGACGTGACGGCCACCGCCTGAGCGTCCTCCTCCACCACCGCCGCCGCCACCTCGCCTGCACTCCGGTTGTGCCCCAGATGGATCACCTCTGCACCGGAAGCCTGCAGGATCCGCCGAAAGATGTTGATCGAAGCGTCGTGACCGTCGAAGAGGTTCGTCGCAGTCACGAAACGCACCGAATTCACCGGCTCATAGGCGTCCATCCGGTCATCGTATCCACCGAAACGCCTCTTGCGAGCGGCTGTATCTTGCCAAACCCAGGGCGGGAGAATCACGGGTGGTTGCAGACCACCCAGTCAGCAGCCGGGTTACCGCGTCTGAACCAGGCGCTCCATCACGATCTGGATTGCCTCGATGCGGAACGGCTTGACGAAGTGTTCGTTCATCCCCGCCTCCAGACAGGCCTGACGGTCCACGTTGAAGGCATGGGCTGACACCCCGATGATCGGGATCTCCGAACCGCCTGCCCGGATCGCTTTGGTCGCCTCGATCCCGTCCATCTCCGGCATCTCCATGTCCATGAGGACGACGTCGAACGAATGGGTGCCCAGCATCTTGAGGGCCTCGACTCCGGTGGCGGCAGCCGCCGTTTCATGGCCGACCGCGTCGAGTCCGCGCATGACGAGCGCCCGTCCTGTCGGTGAGTCGTCGACCACGAGGATCCGAAGACGACTTCTGCGCTCCCGCAGCCAATGCCGCGTGATCAGCGGAGGACGACTCGTCGACGAGGCGAGGATCCTGACGGTTTCGATCAAGTCCAGCGGCGACACGGGCTGCGGGAGGTAGGCAGGGATTCCCAGACGCCTGCATTCTTCACCGTCGCGTCGTTCCCCTACCGGTGGCACCAGCACGAGCGGCGACCGGGAGAGTTGAGGGTCGCGCATCACCTTGGATGCGAAGGCGAATGGTTTCGCGATAGGAGCGGCGATTATCGCCGCCGGGGCAACGTTCGGATCGTCGGACAGGGCAACCGAGGCGGCAGCGAGCGGGATGTCGGTGAAGTCCGACGGCTCGAGTCCGCCGCTCCGCAGTGCTGTCGCCAGAGACCGATTCGACTCCGGGCGGTCCCCGACGATAACCACCCAGCGGTTTTCGAACGCGCCGGGCCCGTCGAGCCGATCGTCAGACAGATGTCGCGGGAAGGTGAGGGTGAAGTCGAAGATGGAGCCGTGACCCAGCTGGCTGGCCACCCGGATCTCGCCCCCCATGGCCTTGATGGCCGCCTGGGAGATGGTGAGGCCGAGACCGGTGCTGACGGCTCGCCCGCCCTCGCCTCCCTGGGCGAACGGCTCGAAGATCCGCTCGATCTCGTCTGGGGCGATTCCCAAGCCGGTGTCCCGCACCGCAAACCGGACGGTGACGGCGTGGTGATCGTGGTCGACGAGCCCGGCGCCGACCTGCACGCGACCGGCATGGGAGTATCTGACGGCGTTGTCGACGAGCCGGGTGATCACCTGCCGGAGGCGTCCCGGGTCTCCAACGACATCGGTGGGGAGTGCGCTCAGTCCGTGGAGTGTGATTTCGATGCCGCGATCGGCAGCCAGCGCCCGCACAGGTCGGACCGCTTCTCGGAGGGTATCGGGGAGACGGAAAGCAATGTGTTGGAGTTCGATGCCGCCTGTCTCGATCTGGGAGATGTCCAGCAGGTCGTTGATGGCGGAGAGGAGCGCCTCGGATGCGCCGTCGATGACGTCGAGCGAGGACCGCTGGTCGTCGGTCAGGTCGGAGGAGGCCAGGATGCGGGAGGCCCCGGTGATTGCAGTGAGCGGAGTCCGCAGCGAATGCCCGATCCGCCGCAACGCCTCCGACCGCTCTGCGCCGCCTGTCTGCTCAGATTCCACGAACTCTGACTCCCAACGAGTATCCGACGGACCGTCAGCATACGCGGCGCGATACGGGGTCGATCCTCGACGACGTCGAGTCAGCACTCGAACGAATGGACCCGGCCGAGATGGTCAGTGGGAGCGCCCCACACGAATACGCTGACGCAATGCCACGTCTGACCCTCCTCGTGCTCGTCCTCACAGCCTGTTCTCAGGTGCCAACGACGGACAGCTCGACGACAACGACGACCACGACTACCCCCACCACTACGACGACTCTCGCCGCAGCGGACGTCTACTCGCTGGTCAGTCCGTCGCTCGCCTTCGTCGAGACTGCGATCGGGAGCGGAAGTGCCGTCCTCGTGGACGCTCGGACGCTCGTGACCAATGCCCACGTCGTATGGCCCGCCGAAACGGTGACCATCACGTTCCCTGGCGGTCCATCCGGCGAGATCCCCGTGGTCGGTTACGACTGGATGGCTGATCTCGCGCTGCTCGACGTGTCCTCCCTCTCCGATCTGCCCGAGCCGGCCACCCTTGACACGACCGAACAGGGACCCGGCTCGTCGATCTACCTCGTCGGATATCCGGCTGACGACGCCGAGACCTCGTCACCTGCGATCACCGCCGGCATCGTCTCCCGCACCCGCACCTGGGAGGAAGCAGGCATCACCTTCATCCAGTCCGACGCCCTCATCTCCAGCGGCCAGTCGGGAGGCGCCCTCGTCGACGAACAGGGACGGGTCATCGGGATCTCCGGCTTGAGCGTCGGCGACGGATTCGCCCTCGCGCTGACCGCGGCCGACCTTCTGGCTCGCATCGAGTCGATGCGCCTCGACAGCGACCCGCACGGACTGGGCGGCCGGACGATTGCCGACCTCCGAGCGGCACCGGGAGGTGAGAGCTCGGTTCCGTATCTGCTCGATGAGACCGTATTCGTCTTCGAAGGAAACGCAGGCGACTCGGTATCTATCGAGATCGCAGGCTCCGATCTGCTCAACGCCGACCTCGTCGGTCCGGACGGCTTCGTCGAAGCGACCAGCGGGGCACCCGGTGTCCGTGTTTCCCTCCAAGCCACCCTCATCCTCAGCGGTCCGTACTTCGTGGTCGTCTATCCCGAGATCGGGGCGCTCGACAGCGTGGTGGTCAGCGGGGTCGATACTCACCTATGGGCCGACCCAGATCACGGTGGCGTCATCTCGATCGGATCCAACACCGCAGGCAACGGCGACTACCCCGGCGACCTCGACTGGTTCCAACTCGACCTCGATGCTGGGCAGACGGTCACGATCACCGCCACCTCGATCAACATCGACGCGGCGCTTCTGGTGGACCTGCTCGTACCTGAGAATGGTTCGGTGTTCGTGAGCGACAGCGACTCGGGAGGAGGCGTCATCGGATTCGACGCGAGGGTCGTGTTCACCGCCCCCGAGAGGGCGTCGTACGCAGTGGCGGTATTCGACGAGACGGGATTCGGACCAGGCGGATACATCCTCACCATCGAGGAAGGTCATAGATGAGACTGGTCGCTCGGGGTGTCGGGGCGGCTGCCGCTGTCATTGCCGGTCAGGCCGCCTGGGCGATCTGGAGACCGCTGCCGACGTTCGCGGACCTCGACCCGAACGGTCTCGAAGGGCCTCTCGACGGGCAGCCGCTCAAACTCGTCGCCCTCGGTGACAGCAGTTGTACCGGTTCTGGACTCGCCAACCCGGCGGACATCTGGCTGCGAGTCCTCGCCCGGAGGCTGGGTGACCACGGATACCGGGTCGAGGTGACGTCATTCGCAACGGGAGGGTCAAAGGCGGCTGACGTTGCCCGCGACCAGTTGCCACGTGCGCTCGAGGCAGGCGGAGACGTTGCGCTCGTCTCCGTGGGAGGAAACGACGCGCTCCGCGGTGTGCGTCTCGGAGCCTTCGAGAGAGCCCTCGACCGCACGGTGACTGAACTCCGTCAGGTCATCCCCGTCGTCGCACTCAGCGGGGTCGGCGACATGGGGACCGTCCCCCGATTCCCGCCCATGCTTGCCGCCGCCGCCCGACGGAGAGGGAAGGCGATGAACGCCATCCATCACAGGGTCGGCGAGCGCCATGACGTTCTGGTCGCCGACCAATGGGAGTGGGCGGTCGAACGATTCCGCGATCGCAGCGTCTTCGCCCCGGACCTCTTCCACCCCAACGCCGAAGGTCATCGAGTGTGGGCAGAGGTGGCGTACGAGTTGTTGGCGCCAGGATTACCAGGACGAGCGGAGACATGATCCGCCGGACCCTCACTGGGACGGTCAGGTTTCGCGACGCAGTCTGATCAGATCCGCCTGACGCCCGAATCGGTGGCGAGCCAGTCCATGCGACGGTCGTGCGCTTCAGTCGGCAAGGTGTCGACGAGGAGACGGTCGAGCGTGATGCCAACGGCTGTCACCTGGGGCGCCGACGCAAAGAGACCGTCGTAGTAGCCCATCCCCCACCCGATCCGGTTGCCCTTCACATCGAAGGCAAGCGATGGGGTGAGGACGACGTCGAGGGTGGTGGGGTCGACGATCTCGGCATCGGGCACGGGTTGTTCGTATCCGAACCGATGCGTTTCGCGTGGGGCTTCTATCGGGTGCACGGTCAGGGGCAGTTTTCCGGCCGGCGTGCGAGTGACGAACCAGCGGTGCCGGTCGTCGATGGCACCTCGCACGTCCACCTCGCCCGGCATCGGCAGATAGACGAGGACCCGGCTGGCCGGACGCTCGGCCAGCCAACTACGCAGATGGGTTGTGACATCCGATGACTCGGCCTCGGTGACGGGCGGGCGATCGCGCAGGGCCCGACGAGTTGCCGCTTTGTCTGATGTGGCCATCACGGAAAGGGTATCGGCCCGGGCAGCGTGGGATCGGTAGCCTGGCAGGAGCGTGTTCTCCTACATCAGGGACATCCCCCGCACCTTGTTCTTCGCCTTCACAGCCGCCTACACGACGCTGTTCGCGGGCCTGCTCGCCTGGTTTCTCGCCGCCCGCAACCCGACCGACCCTCGGATCGAGAGAACCATCCAATGGTGGGCGGCACGCTGGCTGAGAGCGGCCCGGTGCACCCTCGAAGTACGCGGGGCCGACCAAGTCGACACGAGCCGGTCCTACGTCGTCGTTGCCAATCACGTCTCCAATCTCGACGTCGTGGCCTGCTTCGCCTCCATCCCGCTGCCGATCCGGTATCTGGCGAAGAAGGAGTTGTTCAATATCCCGGTTCTCGCCCAGGCGATGCGGGCGGTCGGAATCATCGAAGTGGACAGGAGCGGCCGGGCGGCGGCGATCGCTTCGGTGAATCGGCAGTCACAACCGGTCATCGAACGCGGCCACTCGCTCATCATCTATCCGGAGGGGACCCGGAGCTACCACGGCGAACTGCAGCCTTTCAAGAAGGGGGCGTTCGCCATGGCGGTGGCGGCGAGGATGCCGATCTTGCCGGTGGCGATCAATGGGACATGGGAAGCGTGGAAACCGCACAGCCCGTGGATCCGGGGGAACAGTCACATCACAGTGACCATCCACGAACCGATCGAAACCGAAGGTCTCTCCCCCGCCGAACTCGATGACCTCCGCCTCCGCACCCACACCCTCATCGCCCAGACCCTTTCGGCTTTTTAGCGGGGCAGCGGTTGAAAAACAGACCGCGACGCAGACCAGAAGAGATCGGTGACGCATCATTGAGGTTTTCTGATGCATCAAGCGGCGATCATCAAACCGTTCTGCTCTGCGTAACGGTTCAATAATGTACCTCTGCCCCGCTAAAAGCGGATCAGTCGTAGACGCCGGCGAGGTAGGTGGTGGTGGAGCGGACCAGAATCAGGAAGGCGCCGGCGGACGTCACCAACTGGTAACGCTCGATCGGCGGCTCGCCCCTCCACCACGACCCTGTCAGCCGCCACGGGCCGGCCCAGGTCAGCACCGGCTCCCACCGCGTCCCCAGCCGAATCCGAACCGGCATTCCGTCGTCCCACTCCACCTCCACCGGCAGCGGCTCGGGCGGCACCAACGCCGGGGTCGGAGTCGGAGTCGCCCCCGGCCACGGTGCCGCCTCATCCCGCGACCGCACGACCTGTTCCTGCCAGCGAAACCACGCCACCCGCTCGCTCGGCATTCGCCCGCCCTGAGCCTCCGCCTCCAAGACCGCGTCAGGCCCCACCAGGGTCTGAACCCGCGCCAGCGCCCGCTCCGCCTCCACCCGCGCCACCTCGTCGGTGAAGAACCCCAGCTGGCGACCATCCCCCGACAAGTCGGACGGATCCAACCGAAGACGGACGATCCCACCGCCCGATCGCCTGCCCTCGTCCACCCACGCCTGGCACTGCCACCTCACCCGGTCCGCCAGCGCCTCATCGGTGAACGGGTCGGACGAACGCCAGACCCGAGACCGCACCTCACCGTCGTCGAGTTCGGCCTCGATCACGATCCGATGAGGGGCGATTCCCTCCCGGCGCAGTCCTGCAATCAGCTTCACCGCCAACCCGCGGGCAGCAAACGCAATCTGATCTGTGAGCTCCAGCGGCTCTTCGAACCGGGATTCGACCGCCAACTCGGGCGGGATACGACGCGGGTCGACGATTCGATCCTCGCCATGGGACAGCCGATGTGCAGTCAACCCGACATCCCCGAACCGGGAGGCGATGGCATCTCGCGGCAGATCCGCCAACGCCCCCAGCGTGGTGACACCCAGCCAGCGGAACGTGGAAACCAGGTCGTCGTGGTCGATTGCCGAAATATCGAGGGATGCCAGGAACGACCGGGTGTCGGCGATCACCAACGGCGAACTCGTCGCCACCCGCGCCGCCCAGGTGGCCGCGAACGGACCGTCCGCCAGTCCGATCCGTGCTTCCACCACCGCGGCATTCAGCTTGCCCGAAAGGATTTCGACCACGGACTCCTCGTCCCCGTAATAGCGGACCGCCCCGCTGACAGGGACCAACGCCAGACCGGGTTCCACCACCTCGACCCGAGGCACGATCTCCTCGATCATCCGCACGACCGGTTCGAACCGCCGCCACTCTTCGTCGAGATCCCTGACGAGCACGGTCGCGGCAGGACACAACCCTTCGGCCTCTCTCCGCGGCATGCCCCTCGTCACACCCGCCGACAACGCCAACGGATCCGCAGCCACCACCCGCGTCACACCCAGGGCGCCGACAATGACGAACGGGCTATCCGAAGGCGCGTCTGGCCGCCCCAGCGGCCAGGTCGGACACCACACGCAGATCGTGCGTTCCGGCATCATCCACCTCGATCGTCCTCGTCATCCCTCCGACGCCCTTCCCCGACGCCTCCAGCACCAGATGCCTCCCCCGCAATCTGCCGTGCCCGCCATCCGGCCCCTCCCATCGCACCTCCCGTGCCCGCAGCCGCAGGAACCCGACTCCCGACGGCAAATCCCCTGCCAACGGACGAAAAACCACCCGCCCCTGACGTGCACGGATGAGTCCGGCGAGTCGACGGAGGTCCTGGTCCCGCACACCACGGGGAACCTCCGCATACATGGCGGGAACGCCTTCGACCAGCGCAGCAGCGACCCTCGGCCACAGGCCAGGATCCGGACAGCGAACGAAGATCGGAGACTCCACACCGGTCTCCCATGCCGCTCGCGGCGACGCCCAGCCACGTACGTCGAGGATCACGACCGGGGCGGTGCGGGACGGCACGGCCAACATCCGATAGCCGAGACGGGTCAAACCGAACCCGGCATGGCCGGTCAGCTCGACCGGCCTGCCGGGTTGGAGCAGGAACAGATCCGACTCAGGCTGGTGGAAACGCGTCCGCAGATCCCATCGATCAGGGATCGATCGGGGAGATGACTCCACCACCGCCGCGTTCGCCAACACCCACTCCTGACGACCTGAATCCGGACTCCGGACAGCGCATCCGGATCGGCCACCGTATCGAACAAACGTTCGATACGCAAGGGAACGACAGGAGAAGGACGAGTGGGGTCAAACACCCGCCATCGAGTGCTCGGCCATCGCCGGCTTCTCGATCGTGAGCACCAGGCTGGCGATCGCGATCCAGAGCCCAAGCACCAACACTCCGACCCATGGGGTAAGCGACGACAGAGCGACGACGCCGGCGCTATACCCGAGAGTCTTCGGCAACGCCCCTGCCTCCATCGTGGCGATCACCGCCATCGCCCCCACGGCGAAGATCGCCGGAGTGAACAGCGTTGTACTGCTCCACGAGAAGACGACGATGAACCTGGCGATGCTTTCGGCTCCAGGAATGCCTTGCAGTGTCGACGCCATCTGCCCCACCCCTCCGATGAGCATCATGGCCACGCCAAGCAACACCGTTCCGAGGAGGAAGGTCGAGCCGACCCAGCTGGGGAGACCGTGACGCCGGAAACGGTCGGCGACGTATCCGCCGAAGACCACGAGGAACGGGATCGCGAACATCGCAAACACCGCAGCGCCATCGGCGTCGGATCCTGCCTCGATCAAGTCACGGAGAACGACCGAATCCGGGTCCTCCGGCCACGATGTGGGACCTGAGAACACCGAGAACGACCACACCAGCAGTCCAATCGCGATCAGACCGCTGACCGCACCAAACCTCTGCAACATGTCTGTACCTCCTTCTCGACTACAGACGAGAAGGAGGTACCGATCGGGTGACGCGCGGTCTCAGTCTTCTGAGGTGCCGACTGAGGCTGTCGTCTCCTCGGACTCGGGCTCCGGCTCGACAGGCGTGTCGCCCGTCCGCGAGCCGCGTCGGAACAGCCACCAGATGCCCAACGGGATCCAGAAGAACGGAATCACCGCCGCCACGAGGTAGACGATCATCCGGACGAGCATGACGAGCAACTCGAAGCTGCGCTCCAGACCATCCCCGAAACCGGGCACACCTCCAGGATCCACGGCCGCAATCGACATGGTCGACGTACTGGCAACCGAGCGTCCCTCACGGACATTGCCCTCCTCGTCGACCGGCAGAGCAGTCACATTCGTCTGGGTGCGCCAACTCCGGTCGGCGGTGATATGCGTTGCCATGACGATCGACTCGCCAGGCTCGAGCACCTGATCCATATCACCGAACACGGGAATCAGATCCCCCTCGGCCACATCGATCACGGGGTCGCGGAGCGTGAAGCCGGTGAGATCGGTATCCCCGACGTTGAAGATCTCGAAACAGACAGTGACATCCGTGCCCTGATCGACAGTGAGATCGCTGCGACCGGGACAAGAGAGACCGTCGTCGTCGGTGCCGGAATAGGCGGTCACGTCCACGCGCACGGCCGGGCGCACGGAATTCTCGCTGATCGTCAGTGTGATCGTGGCGAGAGAGATGGCGTCTTCGAGAGTCCGCAGCTGACCGCGCAGTGTCTCGAGCTGGGTCTCGCGCTGCAGGAGTTGATTCTCGAGATCAGCGATCGCGTCGATGTCCGTCGCCCCTTTTAGGAAGCCGCGCAGGCGTTCCACACTTGCTTCCGCCGTTGTGATCCGGCTCTGGATGTCGACGACACGTTCGGTCACGTCATCGGCGGACACGTTCTGACTGCGGAGCTCGCCGATGGACCCGAGGCGATCGAGCGCCTCCTGGAAGTCATCGGGGAACACCTTGAAGACGAGGGTGCTGCGTGGTTCCGGATCACCGGTCGTCTGCTGGCCGAAGAGGAATCCGCCGAGCGACTGGATGCGTTGGGTGGCTTCCGTGGAAGCGGCGGCCACGTCATCCACTGCGACAGTCATGGTCGCCGTGAAGATGATGTCGCGTCCGAGATCGGCCGCGGTCTGAACAAGCGGTGGAGCCACGCCTCCCGAGCCGAGAGTGTCACCGGTGTCCGAGTCCGTCGCTTCACTCTGCGAGGATTCGGTTGCCGCCTCTCTGGAGCCGTCATCGGCCGCCATGGTCGCCACCGTCTCATCGGTGGAAGAGAATTCTTCGGAGGCGTCGTCGAACCCTCCGGAATCGCTGCTATCGCCGCCACTACAGGCGGCCAGAATCATTGCAAGCACCACCAACCAGGCGAGCAGGCGTGCAGTGGATCGGAGGGTCGTCATGGTCGGTCCTCTCACTCGACAGAGTTGAGACGC
>JBBDWN010000163.1:0-11366 GCA_040902855.1 Acidimicrobiia bacterium
GACGGCCCAAAGCGGCCGTCGGTCCCCCCAACGTCGCTTCGCTCCTGGGGGGACAAATCGCTCGCTACAGCGCGAGGACGCCTTGGATCTTGGCCATGCGGACGACGCGGTCCTGAGCGACGCTGCTGGTGCCATCGAGAAGCGCCTCGGTCTCTCGGAGAACGTCGGCCATCGGAAAGATGCGGACGAAGCTGTCCGAGGTCGATTCGCCCATGTCGGTCAGATTCCAGCCGACCATGAGATCCGTGCGTCCGGCGAGAACGGTGTCGACCGCGACCAAACCGAACCGTCCCGCGATCAGACGATCCCGAAACGAACTGTTACCGCCACGGACCAGGTGGCCCAGGACGGTGCCGCGTACGTCCACGTCGATGTCTTCGACCTCGGCGGATACTGCGTCGACGAGGAGATGGGTCGGGATGTCGACTCCTTCTGCCTTGATGATCAGGACACGGTTCTTGCCGCGAACCTCCGAGAAGCTGTGCCGGATGCAGGCAGTGACGCTGTCGATGATCTCGTCATAGGTGCGGGACTGCTCGGGCAGGAGCACCGCGTCGGCTGCCGTGGCGACGGCCGATGCCATGGCCAGGTAGCCGGAGTCACGTCCCATCACTTCCACCACGAACGCCCTGTGATGCGAGCGGGCAGTGTCCGAGATTCGGTCACACGCCTCGACGATCGTGTTGAGGGCGGTGTCGACACCGATCGACTCTCGCGTCAGTCCAATGTCGTTGTCGATGGATGCGGGTATCGCCACAATCGGGATCTCGCATTCGCCGGCGAGGGCATGGGCACCGGCGATCGATCCGTTACCGCCGATGACGATGAGACCTTCACTCCCCCACGACCGCAGGCTCTCCGCCGCCGCCGCCCGATGTTCCGGTTGCAGGAAGCGCTGCGACCGACTCGAGCCGAGCACGGTGCCGCCGAGTCCGCTGATGCCGTCGACTGTCGGCTCGGGGATGACCGACTCGCCCAGGTGACGAGTGAGCAGACGATGGTTCCCGTCGATGAGACCGTCGAATCCGCGCTCCACGCCGAGTACGTCGAATCCGCGCGCCGCTCCGATCTTCACGACGGCCTGGATGGCGGCGTTCATACCGGGGGCATCCCCGCCCGACGTGAGCACGCTGAGTGTTCGCACGGGCGCGAAGATAGCGGTGGCCGGGTGGGCGGTTCGAAAGCGGCGTTACATTCGGACGAATGGGCGCTCATCTCACCGCGGAAACTCTCTGGTCGATCCCCCGGGTGGGTACACCCGTCGTTGCGGGCGATGTCGTCGTCACGACAGTCACCACCTCTCCCTCTGATCCGGGGAAGGGGACATCCCGCATCTGGCGAATCCCGCTGGACGGGTCGCCTCCCGTCGCGCTCACCGGATCCCACGAGTCCGCCTCGAAGCCGGCGCTGAGTCCGGACGGGCGGACGCTCGCATTCCTTCGGGCTGTCGACGACCGGCAACAGATCCACGTGATGCCTCTCGACGGTGGGGAGGCCGAAGCCGTCACCGACCTCCCTCTCGGTGTGATCGGGATGCGCTGGTTTCCCGACGGACGCCGCCTCCTCGCCATCGCAGACCTCTTCGCCGAGGGACAGACGATCGAAGCCACGGCGGAGATCCGGGACGAACGGGAACTCCAGAAGCACTCGGCCAAGACGAGCGATGTCGCCGTCTACCGCTACTGGGACCGATGGCTGACCGACGGACGGTTCCCCCACCTGTTCGTGATCGATCCCGACGCAGCGCCGCTGGATCTCACTCCCGACTCGAAACGCTGGATGAGGTGGGACAACACGAGCGACCCGACCGACGACATCGCCGTATCGCCGGACGGCACTGAAGTGGCAGCCTGCTTCGACGTTTCGAGTCCGCCGCACACCGACCTGCGGTGGTCGCTCTTCACGATCGATGTCGAAACCCGAACCGAGCGAGAGCTGACCCCTGACAACACAGGCAACGTATCCGGTCCCCGGTACTCACCGGACGGCCGCTACCTCGTGTACGGACAGACGATCGACCGCCATTTCTATGCCGACCGGGTCCGACTGGAACGACGTGATCGGAAGGATGAGCGCACGGTCGAACTCACAGACGGCTGGGATCGGAGTCCGTCCTCCTGGGAGGTCGATGCCGGCGGCGTGCTCCTGGTGGCCGAACACGAAGGCCGCCAACCAGTCTGGACCCTGTCGATGGATGGAAGCACGCCGGTGCCCCGCGGAGAGGCAGGCACGCTCTCCGGCCCAGGCAGGCTGGCCGACGGGAGGATCGTGGCGAGCCGGAACTCGCTCATCTCGCCACCGGAGCTGGTCGTGATCTCGGACGAGGGCACGGAACCGCTCACCCACTTCACCGATGAGGCGGTCGCAGCACTGGACCTGCCGACAGTCGAGGAGTTCTGCTTCGAGGGCGGTCGGGGTGACATGGTCCAGGGTTGGCTCGTTCGACCGCGAGACGTGACGACGCCGGCACCTCTCGTCCACATGATTCACGGCGGTCCGCATGGCACGTTCGGCGACACCTGGCACTGGCGGTGGAGCGCCGCTGCGTTTTGCGGCGACTCCCGCATCGCCGCACTCGTGAACTTCCACGGATCGACCGGATTCGGACAGGAGTTCGCCGAATGCATTCGCGGCGACTGGGGCGATCTGCCTGCCAAGGACATCGAACTCGCCACCGACCACCTCATCGCCTCCAGCGTGGCTGACCCCGATCGGATCGCGATCACCGGCGGTTCCTACGGCGGCTACATGGTGGCGTGGTTGACGTCACAGACCGCTCGCTACAAGTGCGCAGTGGCCCACGCGGCCGTCACGGACCTTCCGGGCATGTATGCCAGCGACATCACGTCTGGACGCGCCTATTCGTACGGGGCGGTGGGGGGGGAGGACCTCGACCGGGTGACCTGGTGACCGCCGGCCGCGCACGCGGCCGGGTATTCGACTCCAACCCTCGTCATCCACGGGGAACGGGACTACCGGGTCCCGATCACCCAGGGCCTCGAGTTCTACGGCGTTCTGCAGGCGAAAGGAGTCCAGTCCCGCCTGGTGTATTACCCGGATGAGAACCATTGGATTCTTTCGCAGGCCAACTCGCTGCACTGGTACGGCGAGGTCACTTCTTGGTTGGAGCGCTTCATCGGATGACAACCGTGCTGGTCGTCACCGGCGGGGATCCCATCCTTCCCGCCGCGCTCGAGGGACTGGCGCACGCAGATTTCATCGTCGCTGCTGACTCCGGCCTCGACCATGCCGAGCGGCTGGGACTGACCCCAGACGTGGTCGTCGGCGACTTCGACAGTGTGACCGACGATGCACTCGGCCGTTTCTCAGGACCCGTGGAACGCCACCCGGTCGACAAGGACGCCACCGACCTGGAACTCGCTCTGCGGATCGCCGTCGAGCGGGCGCCAGAGCGGATCGTGGTGCTCGGAGGTCATGGCGGTCGCCTCGATCATTTCATCGCCAACGCGCTCGTCCTGACGACGACACCTCCCGATGTCGAGGTGGAGTGGCGTGCAGGGCCGGCAACGATCTATGTCGTGCATTCGAGGGTCGCCCTCTCCGGCACACCGGGCGCGAGTGTCTCGCTGGTGCCTGTCGGGGGTGACACCGAAGGTGTGACGACATCCGGTCTCCGGTGGCCGCTCACCCGAGAATCTCTCACTTCAGGGAGCACGCTCGGAGTGAGCAACGAGTTCGCAGCAGCACGCGCGACGGTCGAGATCCAGAAGGGCACTCTGCTCGTGATCGTGCCGGGTCAGTCGTAGACCGCGGGGTTCGCGCAGAACGGCAGCCTGCGGCCTTCGAGGCCGGCAACCAGGTTTTCGACGGCGATCTCGGCCATCGCTCTTCGAGTCCGTCGACTGGCCGACCCGATGTGCGGGACGATGAGACAGTTGGAGAGCCCGACGAGAGGGTGGTCGGCGGGTATCGGCTCGGGGTCCGTGACGTCGAGGGCCACCGCTGCGAGTGGCCCTTCTCGCAGAGCTCTCACCAGCGCGTCCGTGTCGACGAGCGGTCCTCTGGACACGTTCACGAACACCGATCCGGGCCGCATGAGAGAAAACGCGGCATCGTCGAACATATGGCGGGTCGAGTCATCGAGCGGGGACGTGACGATGACGTGATCGGACTCGTCCAGCAGGCGTTCGAAGCTTCGGAACGCCACTCCGAGCCGTGACTCGAGGAGGGGCTTGCGAGACGGCCCGGTGTAGAGGAGGCGCATATCGAAACCCGTCGCCCGACGGGCGACGGCCGTTCCGATCCGCCCGAGACCCACGATTCCGAGCGTCGTGTCGTGCAGATCACCACCTATCAAGAGTCCGGGATCCCAAGGACCCCAACGGCCGGAGCGCACATGCTCCGCCCCCTCAGGCAGCCGCCGCACCGCTGCCGAAAGCAATGCCCACGCCGTGTCCGCGGTCGTTTCGGTCAGCACTCCCGGTGTGTGCCCGACCGCGATGCCGCGGGCGGTGGCGGCGTCCAGGTCGATGTTGTCGGTGCCGACCGCCATCTGGGAGATCACCTTGAGACGATCGCCCATCACTTCGGCGTCGATCCGATCGGGAATCATCGTGATTGCGCCTTCGGCATCCACCATGGATTCGCGCAGCCTGGAGTGATCCATCGGGCCATCACCGTCCCACATCCAAGCCGGGAGGTCGGTGAGAAGATCCGAGAACTCCTCAGGCAGGCGCCGAGTCACGACGATACGAGACACATGAGCAGCGTATCCGATGCCCCGGCGACGAGCAGTACTCTCCGCCCGGTGCGAATCACCTGGCCTCTTTTCCTCGCGCTCGTCGCGCTGCCGCTGATCGCCGCGTGCGGGGCGCTCGACTACGCCGCAGCGGAGACTCTCCCGCCGACGACCGCGGTCGAAACGGTGGGTGCACCGCCCCCTGTGACCGTCTCCCCCCACGAAGTGCCGCCCTCGACAGTGCGGGAGACCGAATCCGAACCCCTCCGATGGATGGCGGCGAGGGCCGAAACCCGACTCCCCGTCTTCCGGACTCCGGGCGACGCCCGCCCATTCCGTGTCCTCGACGAGCAGACGATCCTCGGGACGCCGATCGTCGTCCTGATCATTCGCGACACCGGGGACTGGATGGAAGTGATACTGCCCGGTCGTCCGAACGGCGAGACGGGATGGATCACGGACACCGGAATAGAGCGCTACGAGGTGCAACGTCAGGCAGTGATCGACCTGACCAACCGCACGTTGCGGGTCTTCGATGGCGATGAAATTATCCTCGAGACGACGGTCGGGATCGGAGCGCCTTCCTCACCCACGCCCACGGGCACATTCTTCGTTACCGACGCAGTGCCGATCACGGTGCCGACCGGGCCATGGGGTGCATACGCCTTTGGGCTGTCGGCGCGATCGGACACCATCACCGAGTTCAACGGCGGGGACGGAATCATCGGTATCCACGGGACGACCCGCCTGGATTCGATCGGCGAGGCTCGATCCCTCGGATGTGTCCGGCTTGCCAACGACGTGATGCTCGAACTCGCCGAACTCCTGGCGGTGGGCAGCCCCGTCACGATCACGGGCTGACCGGGTCGACGACGCGCCGCCGGCCGAAGGGGCACTCAAGGACCGTTGGCAACACCGATGAACGCGTTCGAGATCACCGGCGAGTCGCGTTCGGCCGTCCGGGCGTCGACGACCCACCCGTCGGATTCACGCCACATCCTGGTGACGATCGTCTCTCCCGGGTACACGACACCGCTGAACCGCGCTCCGAATCGCGCGGCCGCGCCGACCTCGCCTCCCAGCACCGTGTCGACGACGGCCTTGCACACGATGCCGAACGAGCACAGCCCATGCAGGATCGGTCGGTCGAAACCTCCGAACGCGGCGAACGCCGGATCTGCATGGAGCGGATTCTTGTCACCGGAGAGTCGATACAGAAGCGCCTGCTGGGGAAGCGTCGCTGAGCTCACCGTGTGGTCGGCCGGCCGGTCTGGCGCGACGTTGGCGGGTTCCGGACCGGGCTCACCGCCGAAACCACCTTCACCACGGACGTAGATGGAAGCGGTGTTGACGAAGAGCACCGAGTCCGTCTCGTCCCTGGACTCGATCCTCAAGACGACGAGGGCACCTTTGCCCTTGTCGTAGAGGTCTTCCACAGTGGCATGGTTGGTCACCGTCGCTTCCACCGGAATAGGCCCGTTCACCTCGATCGCCTGCTCGCCGTGAAGGATCATCGCCGGATTGATGTCGAGACCGTCGATGTTGAGGATCGACATCATCGCCGAAAACATCGGGATCGTCGCGAAGCTGGGCAGGACCTTCAGATTCGACTCGTACGTGTACTCCAGCTCCCCGACATCGGTCGGAGGATTCCCTGCGCCGACGCCGAGGTGGTACAGGATCACATCGTCGACGTCCCATCGATGCGTGGTCTCTCCGAGCTGTGCGCCCAGCACCCGTTGCGGGTCGATCGGCATCAGGAGCCGGCCAGGATCTGGCCGAGCAGGGTGAGCTCGTCGGTGGCGCTTCCCAACACCTGATATTCGGAGATGTCGCGAATGGCATCGAGATTCTCGGCGAGTTCCTCGACGGTCGGTACGACGGCCTTGCCTGCGAACCATCCTTGGTTGACCCCGACGAAGAACCGGGCATACCGGCCGCCGCCTGCCGAGAATATCTCGTGGGTGTACTCGTTGGCCTCAGAGCAGAGGTAGACGACCATCGGCATCACCTGGTCGGGGTCGACGAGATCGGCGAAGGGTCCAAGCAGATCCTCGGTCATCCGGGTCCGGGCGACTGGAGCGATGACGTTGGACTTGATGCCGTATTTCATCCCTTCGATGGCGAGGACGTTCGAGAGCCCGACCAGGCCCATCTTCGCCGCGCCGTAGTTCGCCTGACCGAAGTTGCCCAGGATCCCGGCATTCGATGCCGCGAAGACGAACCGTCCGTACCCGGCGTCCTTCATGCGACGGAAGGCCGGTTGCGAGACGTAGAAGGCCCCGCGCAGATGAACATCGAGCACGGCTTCGATCTCGTCGAGCGCCATGTTGGCGAAGCTCCTGTCCCGCAGGATCCCGGCGTTGTTGACGACGATGTCGACCGATCCGAAGGAGTCGATGGCGGCTTGGACGATTGCCTCTCCCGATTCGGGGGTCGAGACAGAGTCGTAATTGGCGACCGCCTCGCCGCCCGCGCCGACGATCTCGTCTGTGACAACGTCGGCAGCCCTGGTTCCTCCGCCTGAGCCGTCGACCGAACCACCGAGGTCATTCACGACCACCCGTGCCCCCCGTCGGGCGAGTTCGATGGCGTAGGTGCGGCCGAGCCCACCGCCGGCGCCGGTGACGACCGCGGTGCGGCCATCGAAACTGATCGGATCTGACATGTTGGTCCTCCGTCGTCTGGTCAGAGCCCGAGGCTCTTGCCGATGATTTCTTTCATGATCTCGGTCGTACCGCCATAGATCGTCTGGACGCGCGCATCCCGATAGGCACGCGCGATCGGGTATTCCTCCATGTAGCCCCAGCCCCCGAAGAACTGGAGGCACGAGTCGATCACACGCTTTTCGAGTTCGGTTGCCCACCACTTCGCCTTGGCGGCGTCTTCGGCCGTCAGCGCACCCTCGTTCAGGAGCAAGACCTGACGATCGAGGAACGTCTGGGTCACGTCCAGTTCGGTCCTGAGCTCGGCCATGCGGTGTTTGACCGCCTGGTTATGGCCGATGGCGGATCCGAATGCCTTCCGTTCGAGGATGTAGTCCATGGTCCAAAGGAAGGCCTGTTGGGCGTGAGCCAAAGACCCGACCGCCAGCGACAGCCGTTCCTGAGGGAGATTGCGGACCAGTTGATAGAAGCCCTGACCCTCCTCACCAAGCCGGTTCGCGACCGGCACCCGCACGTCTTGGAAGAACAACTCGGCCGTGTCCTGGGCATGCAGTCCGATCTTTTCGAGGTTGCGACCACGCGAGAAGCCCTCCATGCCTTCCTCTATGACGAGCAGGCTCATTCCGGCGTGACGCTGGGTCGGGTCGGTCTTGACCGCAGTGATCACGACGTCGGAGTTGATTCCGTTGGTGATGAAAGTCTTCGAACCGTTCACGACGTAGTCGTCGCCGTCTCGAATCGCAGTGGTCGCGATACCCGCGAGATCGGATCCTGCCCCCGGTTCGGTCATGGCGATTGCAGCCATCGACTCCCCGGAGGCAAGACCTGGCAGCCAGCGCTCCTTTTGTTCGTCGTTCGCCAGATGCAGGAAGTACGGCAGGGCGACATCGTTATGGAGGGTGATGCACATTCCGGCGCCCATCACGTCAGCGCGCATGACCTCTTCGCCGATGACGGCGTTGAACCGAAAGTCCGCCACTCCACCGCCACCGAACTCCTCCGGGATCGCCATGCCGACCAGACCCTGTTGTCCCGCCTGGCGAAACATCGCCTTGTCCACTTTGCCTTCGGCTTCCCATCGGTCCCGATGAGGCACGACCTCGGCCGCCATGAATCCTGCGACGGTGTCCCGGAACAACTCGTGTTCGGGTTCGTAGAGATCACGACGCATCAGACGGACTCCTCGATCAGTGACGTGAACACGGATTTCCAACGGTCGATTACTTGCTCCTGGCGATGCTCGTCAGTGCGGAGGATCGTCGTGAGCGCCGCGCCGCGCATGAACTGAAGGGTGAGTTCGATTCCCTCAGCGAACGCCGGCCGGGAGGCGGCGGACTCGCCAAACAGATGCACCATTGCGAGGTCGAGTTCACGCCGCAGCGACCGTTCGAAGCCGAGAACGGCAACGCGCAGATCGTCATCGGTTCGCGACGCCGCCCACAACTCGAGCGTCGCGGTGAACAGCGGTCCGGTGAAGGTCTCCCAGAGCAGGTCGATGGCCTGGGATGTGCGATCAGGACTGTCGTCGAGGGCGGCTGCCCTGGTCACGAGGTTGGCTCCCCGCTGTTCGGCCAGATGGCGGACGGCAGCCACGAGGAGGTCCGTCTTCGATCCGAAGTGATGCATGAGTGCGCCGCGGCTCATCCCGGCGCGCTCTTGGACCGCAGCCGTCGTGGTCCCTGCGTAGCCCCGTTCGATCAGACACTCGACCGTGGCATCGAGCACCCGAGACCGGGTCTCCGCAGAGCGGGATTCTTGGGTTCGCCGGAAGGGAATCGACACCTCGCGAACCGTACCGATACGCCCCGATCGTCACAAACCGAACGGTCGGTCGGTATCTCGCGAGGGATCTAGCCCGTCAGGCCGAGCGCACGCGCGAGGAACGACGCCATGGCATCGCGACCCACAGTGGCGCTCGGGCAGTAGTTAAGCGGATCCGTCGAGCACCCGGTGGTCACTCCAGCGGCCAGGATCCCTTCGGCGGATCCGGCGTACCAGGCGTCGATAGGAACGTCTGCGAACGCTCCGGTGGAAGCCACTTCGTCCAACGAGTCGAAGGCTCGCGTCAGGAACACGGCCATCTCCGCCCGGGTCACCCCGGCATTCGGCCGGAAGGTCCCGTCTCCGTATCCGACGGAAATACCCAACTCGGCCAGGCGATCGACGAACGGCGCGTACCAGGCGAGTGGCGAGACATCTGTGAAGGTTCCCGTCACCGATGCGCTCGTGGTGTCGCCGATGGCGCGCAGGAGGAATGCCGCCATCTCGGCCCGGCTCACGCCCAGACCCGGGCAGTAACGATCGGTAGTGGCGTTGCAGCCGAGGCTCACGCCGACGCCGGCGATCGCCTCGATCGCCGCTTCGTGGATGTTGCCGTTGTCGTCGATGAAGCGCTCGGCGACCGCGTCACCGCTGACTGCAAGCGTGAACGCAGAGCCGTCGTAGGACACGACCTCGACCGTCACACCGCGCACCGAGAACGAAGACCCGACTCCGTGGACGTGCGCCCCCGTGAACGGCTCGGTCGGTGCCGGAATTTGTGAGGTCCTCCGCTGGACGCCCCAGCAGGTTCCGTCCGTCGGCTGCTGACACGCCGCCCCCGTCTGGTCGATGTGATACACCTCGATCCCCTCGAACGGGACTCCCCCATCGAAGGAAGTCCGCACACGGGCTCCGAGGACGTCGTAGACCCCAAGCGGACCGTCGGTGGGCAGCACCAGCATCTCCGACGCACCACCGAACCCCAGTGGTGCCAGCCGGTAGGTGACCGTGCCGCCACGATGGAAACTCACTTTCGACGGATGGAGCCATCCAGCCGCGTAGCGGTTCACGGCCAAGGTCCCGATATCCAAGTCGTTGCTGTCGCCGCCGCTCATCACATCCATGGCGTTGTCGTACTCGTAGACGAGACCGTTGAGGAACGTGAGCTCACCCCCGTACGAGTGCGGAAAAGAGATGGCGTGGCCGATCTCGTGAGCGACTGTGCGAAGCGCGGGAGGCTTGCCATTCACGGAGGTCACGGTGGCGCCTCCGAGAACGGCGAACCTGCTGTTCTCCGGATAGGTCGTCGCGCAGTCCGCCGCCACCTCACACCAGAAGCCTGCGGTGGCGAGACCGCCTGCGTAATTTGCGTCGACGACGATGAGGGCGCCCCGAGAAGTGCCGGACGCAGCCGAAGATACGTTCGAACGGCACTCGGGGTGCGTGTCGAAGGGCTCGTGCGGCCACCCCGTCGTCCCACCCGGCACTGTTCCCCCCGGCTGGAAGAGCGGCCGATATATCCCGTCGGACATCCACATGAAGTAGGGATCGATCTCGGCGTTGAGCAGATCGGTCACTGTCTGGGGATCGAGAACGAGATCGCCGTTCGACGTGTCACAGATCCACACCTCCCAGGTGTCGATCCCGCTCGAATACACACGGACCTGGTCGGTGTAGGCGGCGAGATCGAGAGCGTCTGCGCCGTATGGGTCCACCGCAGCAACGGCCACCCCTGGCACGACCATCATCACCGCGACGAGAGCGGAACCGAGCCTGAGTTTGGACTTCAAGATTCCCCCATCACTTTGCACAACTCACTCACGTCGGCATGGCCCCACGCATCTTGAGCAATCCGCGATCGCCTGCCGGATGCCCCGGACGCAACTCCACGTTACCTACGATCCGAAGCCATGACGGAGACAACGGACGTCGCCAGGCTGAATGCCGGCATCGTGGCCATGCTCACGGGCAAGCCGGACCCGTGGGACGTCCCGGTGGCCGAACTGCGCCTCGCCCGGGACGAGGGCAGATCCGTCTTCGGGGAACTCCGAATCTCTGCTCGTGCCGAGAATGACGTCCTGGACACGCCAGTCGGCAAGCTTCCGACCAGGGTGTTCCGACCGGAAGGAGATCCCGCCGGTCTCTACCTCCATTTCCACGGCGGAGGCTGGGTGCTCGGTGACGTCCACCATCAAGACTCCCGGTTGCAGCGACTGGCAGACACCACGAACCAGGTGGTG
>JBBDWN010000163.1:11466-13130 GCA_040902855.1 Acidimicrobiia bacterium
CCCCGGCGATCTTCACGGTCGGTACCAACGATCCACTCCTCGACGACTCGCTCTTCATGGCCGAGCGGTGGAAGGCCGCGAGGAATGAGACCGAACTCCAGGTTTTCGCAGACGCGCCCCACGCGTTCGACGCCTTCGACCTCGACATCGCCGACCAGGCGCTTGGGAGGATCAACCGCTTCCTGGCAGAACGTGTCGCCGGGTGATCCGGCGATCAGCCGCCACTCCATATACTCCTGAACCCATCGGACACACGTTGCCAGGATCCCCTCCACTTTTCCGCTCCGGCGGCATCCTCCTCCATCCGACCAGCCTGCCGGGAACGGGGATCGGCGACACCGGCCCCTCCGCCCGTCGCTTCGCGGGTGTGGTGGCCGAAATGGGGCTTCGTTGGTGGCAGATGCTGCCGATCGGACCGACCGGTTATGGAGACTCGCCCTACCAGTCCCCCTCGACGTTCGCCGGGAACCCCCTGCTCATCTCGCTCGATGACCTGGCACGGGACGGCCTTCTGGACGCCGACGAGATAGAAGCTGACTTCCCCACCGATGAAATCGACTTCGGAGCGGTCATACCGTGGAAGCGCGAACTCCTCGACCGGGCGGCGCAGAGATTCTCGGCACGTCCGGCGCCGGCGTCGTTCGACCAGTTCCTGGACACGCACATGGACACCTGGCTGGACGACTTCTCGGTCTTCACCGCGCTCAAGCGGGCACAGGCGCTCCGGCCATGGTGGGAATGGGAAGGCGACATTCGGCGGCGACGACCCGCCGCCCTGCGGAGAGCGACAGCCGAGCTCGCAGAGAGCATCCTGACGGTGAAGATCGAGCAGTACCTCTTCGACCGAGGATTCCGACTCTTGCGAAGTCGCTGCGGAGACCTCGGTATCTCGCTCATCGGCGACATCCCCATCTTCGTCGCCCACGACTCGGCCGACGTGTGGGCCAACCCCTCGCTCTTTCACCTCGACGGTCGCGGCAACCCGACCGTGGTCGCCGGTGTGCCGCCCGACTACTTCTCGGCAACGGGGCAGCGATGGGGAAACCCGCTCTACAACTGGGATCGACACGTCGAGACCGGCTTTGCGTGGTGGACCGACCGAATGCGGCGAATGTTCGACCTTTTCGACCTCGTCCGCATCGATCACTTCCGCGGGTTCTCGGCGTCGTGGCACATCCCGGCCGCCGAGCCCACCGCCGAGAACGGTGAGTGGGTCGCGGCCCCAGGCAAGGAGCTCTTCGCACACCTCGAGTCCGTCTTCGGCGACCTTCCCGTCATCGCAGAGGATCTCGGCTTGATCACCCCCGAGGTCGAGGAGCTCCGCGACGAATTCGGCCTTCCCGGCATGAAGGTTCTCCAGTTCGGGTTCGGCACCGAGAGTGCGCACGCCATCGACCAGTTCCGCGAGCACGTGGTCGCGTACACGGGCACCCATGACAACGACACCGCGCAGGGATGGTTCGCCAGCGACGACCCCACGCGCATCGCGGAAAGGGAAACCGCCATGACCGCCCTCGGGAGTGACGGCTCCGACTTCGCCTCCGATCTGATCGACGGAGTGTTCGAGTCGGTGGCGGCGATCGCCATCGCGCCGCTTCAAGACGTCCTGTCCCTCGGCAGCGAGGCGCGAATGAACACACCCGGGATCGAGGCGGGGAACTGGC
>JBBDWN010000164.1:0-13100 GCA_040902855.1 Acidimicrobiia bacterium
ACGTAGTCGAGTCCGACTTCCCGACAGAAGGCGATGGAGGCCGGGTCGCCGCCATGTTCACCACACACTCCGAGTTGCAGATCCGGGTTGGCCTCCCGACCCTCTTTGACGGCGAGACGGATGAGCCGACCGACACCGTCGACGTCGATTGTCTGGAACGGGTCGGATGTGAGGATGCCGTCCTGGAGGTACATCTCGAGAAAACTTCCGGCGTCGTCGCGGGACAGCCCGTATGTCATCTGGGTGAGATCGTTCGTCCCGAACGAGAAGAACTCAGCCACTTTGGCGATCTCTCCTGCAGTCAGCGCCGCCCGTGGCAGTTCGATCATCGTGCCGATCGGAATGTCCAGCTCTCGTCCCGAATCGGCGATGACTTTGCGAATCATGTCCCGCATCCGAAGTAGTTCTTCGACCGTCGAGACGAGCGGGATCATCAACTCGAGCCGGGGATCGCCTCCGGCATCCAGCCGGCGGATGACCGCGGTGATCGCCGCCCTCGCCTGCATCTCATACAGAGCCGGGAGGAACAGTCCCAGTCGAACGCCGCGGAGTCCCAGCATCGGGTTGTCCTCTTCGTACTCGGCGACCTTCGACGCAGTGCGCTGCAGGTCGGCGACCGACCTGCCCTTCTGAACCAGGGCGTTGATCTCGGCCTGGAGCTCGAAACGGTCCGGGAGGAACTCGTGGAGGGGAGGGTCGAGGAGTCTGACCACGACGGGCAGGCCGTCCATCGCCTCCAGGAGTTCCTCGAAATCTCCGATCTGTTGGGAGGAGAGCTCCTGCAAGGCCCTCTTCTGATCTCGATCGTTTTCGGCGAGGATCACCCGCTGGACGATGCCGAGACGTTCACCCATGAACATGTGTTCCGTGCGGGCGAGGCCGATTCCTTCGGCCCCCGCCGCCCTGGCCTTGGCGGCGTCCTCCCCGGTGTCGGCATTCGCTCTCACTCCGATTTGGCGGATCTCGTCGGCCCAGGAGAGGAGCCGTTCGAGGTCAGGGGTCGGGTGTGGCTCGATCAGGGGGAGCAGGCCCAGATAGACGCGGCCGGTCGTGCCGTCGATGGTGATCTCATCGCCTTCGCGTATGACAAGGTTGCCGATATGGGCGGTGGCGCTCTCCTCGTCCACCACCACGGCGGAGGCGCCGGTGACGGCGGGTTTGCCCATGCCGCGTGCGACGACGGCTGCGTGGCTCGTCTTTCCGCCCTGGCTGGTGAGGATGCCGCGGGCGGCGTGCATGCCGTGAATGTCATCGGGCGTCGTTTGAGGGCTGACCAATATGACGTCGGCGCCATCGGCGGCGATCGTGACCGCCCGGTCCGGACTGAAAGTCACCGTGCCCTGGGCGGCGCCGGGGCTCGCCCCGGTTCCCGTGGCGACCGGCTCCACGCCGATCTTGTCCGCCAGGCGCGGCCGTTCGAGCTGCTCGAGTTGGGCCGGGTCCACCCTCAGTACCGCCTCTTCGGCGGAGATCAGCCCCTCGTCCACCATGTCCGTGGCGATCCGCACCGCTGCTGCGGCGGTGCGTTTCCCGGCCCGGGTCTGGAGGATCCAGAGCTTGCTGCGTTCGATGGTGAACTCGATGTCGGCCATGTCGTGCGTGGCGCCTTCGAGCCGCCGCATGGTCTCGAGAAGCTCGGCATGACGTTCCGGATGGAGGAGGGCGAGGTCGTCGAGTGTGAGCGTGTTGCGGATGCCGGCGACGACGTCTTCGCCCTGCGCCTGCGGGAGGTAGTCGCCGAAGGGCGCTTTCTCACCGGTCGACGGATCACGGGTGAAGCACACTCCGGTGCCCGAGTCCGGCCCGAGATCCCCGAACACCATCGCCTGGACATTGGCGGCCGTCCCGAGGTCGTCAGAGATGCGGTTGATCCGGCGATAGGTCTTGGCGCGTTCGGTGTTCCAGGATCGGAACACCGCCGTGATGGCGTGACGGAGTTGTGTCTGCGGATCGTCAGGGATCTTCGCCCCCTGACCGCGGATGATGCCTTGGTACTCGGAGACCAGCTTGCGGAGGTGCTCTGCAGTCAGCTTGGTGTCGTCTTCTGCGCCGGTGTCGCTCTTCAGTTGATCGAGTGCCCGTTCGAACGGTCCCATCTTCAGGTGTAGGACCACGTTGGAATACATCTGTAGGAAGCGGCGGTACGCATCGAACGCGAAATGTTCGTCGTCCGCCCAGTCGGCGACGACAGCGACGAGGTCTCCGTTGAGGCCCAGGTTGAGGACCGTGTCCATCATTCCCGGCATCGAGTGGACCGCTCCGGAGCGGACTGATACGAGCAGGGGTGCGGGTCCACCGCCGAAGGTCCGGTCGAGTTTCGATTCGAGCCGCTGGATGGCACGCTCGACGTCGTCCCAGAGTCCGTCCGGAATCTCGCCGGTGCGCATGAACTCGCGACAGGCGTGGGTGGTGACGGTGAATCCGGGAGGCACGTCGAGTCCCATCGAGATCATGTGCGCCAGGCCGGCACCCTTGCCGCCCAGGAGGAACTTGTCGCCGGGGTCTGCCTTGTCGAAGTCGACCAGCAGTTCTGTCGCCACCGCAGACTCGCTCAACTCTTTCAACCTCCGCTCACGATGCACAGTATCGACTCACCCAGTATCGACTCACCCTGAGACCCACCCGCCGGATCTGAGGCCAAAGATCAGGTGATCTTGCGGCCTGTCACCTCATCCGGGCGAATTCGGACCCAGTCGTCGCGGCCCGGTCCCGCCCACGGCTTCAAACCCAGATCCTCCATCTCCGGTGTCGGATCGATCGCCTTGACGAGGCCCTTCGCCACCACAGACCAACCGGTCTGGAAGACGGAGTCCCAGCCGTCGATCTCGAAAGATGCGACCTTCTTGAAGAACGCCGCATCGAGTTTCGTTCCGGGTGCCGTGCGGAACACGACGGCTCCGTCGTGCCACCGGTAGTTGACCGGGAAAATCTGCACCTCGCCGTCTGCGAGGAAAGCCAGGCGGCCCACTTCGGCGTGTTCGAGCCGCGCGACGCACTCGTCGTATGTCAGGACTTCGAGGCCTGCGTGGTCGGTCGGTGGCATGACGGGTCCTCCTCGGCTGATGTTGCGACGATAGGCGGCACAACCCTGGCGACGGTAGGGCCTTCCGGCCCGGCCGACCTGCGGGATAGGGACTTTCGTCCCTTCACGTGGGACCTTTGCTGGCCGCCGACGAAGCCAATGTGACCGAGACTTTCTCCAAGAAGCCGCGCGGATTGGGCGAGCCCCATCCGTCGGCTTCCCGCCCGAAAGCGAAGTTGTTTCGGGCGGAACGGAGAAACAGTCGGCGTAGCCGGCCTGCCTATCCGCTGACCCAGTGCTATTGGAGGAAGTTCGTGAACAAGACATTCGACAGATTTCTGGTGTTGCTCGGTGTGATCGGGGTGCTCGTCGTCGTGATGGCGATCGTGGCGATGGCCACCCGACCCGCCGCGCTCGTCGCCGCCGACGCACCCACCACCGACGCAGCAGCCGAAGTTCCGACCGAAACTCCTGAGGCGACGGTCGCCTCCCTCACGCTCGGAGAATGGTCGATCACCGGCGACCTCACCATCCCACCTGGCCCGGTCACGTTCGAGATCCACAACGCCGGCACAGTCACACACAACTTCGAGATCGACGGCGTGGGTGTCTCGCCGGACGCGACGTCGGGTGAGACCGTGATTTGGGAGGTCGACGACCTCGCCGCCGGGACCTACGAGGTGATCTGCGCCATCGCCGGGCACAAGGAAGCCGGGATGCGCGCCACCCTCACCGTTGCCGAAGGAGCCACCGCACCCAGCGGAGACGCGAGCGACGGCGGTCACGGCGCCGACGCCGACTGGGAGGCGCTCGACGACGCGATGATGCAATCGATCCTCGCCTTCCCGGCCGCAACCGAAGGCAAGGGCAATGTCCTTCTCGAGCCGGAGGTCATCGATGGTGTGAAGGTCTTCGAGCTCACCACCGAGATCACTCCGTGGGAGGTGGAGCCGGGTCGAATCGTCGATGCGTGGACCTACAACGGAATCGTTCCCGGTCCGATGATCAAGGTCGACGTGGGCGACCAGGTTCGAGTGATCCTCCACAACAAGCTCCCAGGCGGCACCGACATTCACTGGCATGGGATCTCGACACCGTTCAACATGGATGGAGTCGCCCCGCTCACTCAGCCGCTCGTCAAGTCCGGCGAGACCTTCACCTACGAGTTCGAGGCCCGGCGCGCGTCGATCGGGATGTATCACGCCCACACTCACGGTCAGGTGGCCGTTCCGAACGGGCTGTTCGGTGTGTTCATCGTCGGCGACTTGCCCATCCCGACCGGGGTGACGATCGGCGGGATCACGCTCCCCGACGAGATTGAGATCGCCCAGGAGATCCCGATGGTCCTCAACGACGCCGGTGTCATCGGTTTCTCGCTCAACGGCAAGTCGTTTCCGGCCACCGAGCCGTACGTCGTGAACTCGGGTGACTGGCTGTTGATCCACTACTACAACGAGGGTCTGCAGATCCATCCGATGCACCAGCACCAGTTCCCGCAGTTGGTCATCGCCAAGGACGGCTTCCCGCTCGACCAGCCGTACTGGGCGGACACGGTGAACATCGCTCCCGGCGAGCGGTACTCCGTCCTCATGAACCCCAACGAGGCCGGGGCGTGGGTGTGGCACTGCCACATCCTCAACCACGTGGAACGGGACGAAGGCATGTTCGGAATGGTCACGGCCCTGATCGTTCAGGACTCGTGACATGACCTGGGAGTCCGCTGATGATGGTGAGTGACTTCATGGCGGTTCCGCTGCCGATGGATGTCTGCCAGCGCCGGATCACAGGATCAGACGGGCTCGCGCTCCTCGCCGACGCCGCCTACCGGCGCGGCGAGGAGCTGGCAGTCGGACCCCACTCTGCGGTGGCAGTGCCTGTCGAATTCTCGATCGGGGTGCCAGCGGTGGGGTCGAACTCGGTGGCGTTTCCGGTGCGATGGCGGGCCACCGGGGCAACCCATCTCTTCCCGCACATGGACGCCGAACTCGTACTGTCTCCGCTCGGCGAGTCCACACATGTCGAGTTTCGGGGTGTCTACACACCGCCGATGGGTCCGGTGGGTGCGATCTTGGATCGGGTTGCAATGCATCGACTGGCGGAGGCGACGGTGCGCAACTTCCTCGAGCGGCTGGTCGAGTTGATCGAGGTCAGTGGAGCTTCGGTCTGAACGTCGCCCGCACCGTTGTTCCGGCAGGCGAGGACTCGATTTCGAGCTTGCCGCCCCCGTCGGCGGCCCGCGCTTGCATGTTGGCGATTCCCATTCCTCTGGACGCCCGTTCAGGGTCGAAGCCGTGGCCGTTGTCGGCGACGACCAGTCTTGCTCCTCGCTCGATCTTCTCGATTGCGACGCGGAGGTGGGTGGCACCACCGTGGCGGAGGGCATTCGACACTGCCTCCCGGATGACGAGCAGAGCGTTGTCGAGGATGTGAGAGTCGATCTTGCCGACGTCTTCGGAGAGGTCGACCGCCCAGGTCGCCTTGCCTCCGGCGATCCGGCTCATCATGTCGTCGAGCGTGTGAGCCAGGGTGGTATTGAGTGTCCCGAGGGAGCGCAGATCGAAGATGAAGGTCCGGAGACTGCTGATGGCGGTGTCGATCCGGTCGACGGCGTCGTCCATCCGTCGCCGAATCCCTTCGTCCTCGAGCTGCATCGTTGTCGCCTGCAGGCTGAGCCCGACGGCGAATAGATCCTGGATGACTGCGTCGTGGAGATCGCGGGCGATCCGTTCCCGATCCTCGGCGAGCACGAGATCCGAGAGCCGCTGGCGGAGCCGCAACGACGAGATCGCACCCCCGGCGATGGCGGCGAGGGCTTCGACGAGCACTTCGTCCTCGTCGGCGTATCCCCCCGGCTTGTCGGTCAGATAGAGGTTGCCAAAGACCGAACCTCCCGCTCGCACCGGGACGCCGAGAAATGTGGTCATTGGCGGGTGGTGGTCGGGAAACCCCACCGAGTCCGGATGTTGAGAGATGTCGTCGACTCGCACAGTCTGCGGGTCGCGAATGAGAGTGCCGAGTACGCCGTGGCCAACCGGGAGGTGACCGATCTTTTCTTCGGCATCCGGCTCCATCCCCAAATGGAGGAAATCGCGCAGCGTGTTGTGGGCGCCGAGAACCCCCATCGCCGCATATTGAGAGCCTGTCGCCTCCCGTGCCAGTCGCACGGTCGTTCGCAGCAACTCGTCCAGTTGCGTCTGGCCTGCCACATCGGCGGCCGCTTTGACCAGGTCGGTCAGTGTGTTCCGTTCGGTGTCCTTCATCGGGCGTCAGGGTATCCACCGCAGTGGTGGACGGCGGTTGACTCGCCAGGGCGATACCCTTGCGACGTGACCAGTACCAATTGGCGTGTTCTCCTCGTCGACGATCATGAGGTCGTACGGGAGGGCCTGGCGGCCCTCATCGACTCGAGCGACGACTTGACCGTGGTCGGACAGGCTGGATCTGTTGCCGACGCAATCCGTCGGACCGGGTTCGACGAACCTGACGTCGTGGTTCTCGACGTGCGGCTCCCTGACGGCTCCGGTGTCGAGGCGTGCCGCGAGATCCGCGCCCGCTTCCCCGACGTCAAAGTGCTGATGCTGACGTCTTTCGCTGACGAGGAGGCACTGATGGCGGCGATCCTCGCCGGTGCATCGGGGTACGTCCTCAAGCGGGTCAGGGGCTCGGACCTCCTCGAGAGCATCCGCACCGTCGCCGAGGGCGGCTCGTTGCTCGACGCCGAGATGACCGAAAAGTTGTTTCGGCGTCTCCGCGGCGACGGGCACACCGAGGATCCGCTGCTGTCGAGGCTCTCTCCGCAGGAGCACACGATTCTCGGCCACATCGCAGAGGGCAAGACGAACAAGCAGATCGCAGACGACATGTTCCTGGCGGAGAAGACGGTCAAGAACTACGTGTCCAACATGCTGTCCAAGTTGGGGATGGCCCGCCGGTCCGAAGCGGCCGCCTACATGGCGCGGGTCACAGTCGAAAAAGAGCAGTATCCGCCGGAAGAGTGGGCAGACGGGGAGCCTCCGGCTTGAGCAACTCCGGACCTCGGGTAGCCTCACGTCGTTCCCGAACCCACTGAGAGCATGGCCAGAACCTCAAACAAGTCCCCCCGGTCCCCGCAAGAAGCTCCTGCCAAGAAGCAGTCCATTCCGTGGGGCGGGATCATCACCGGCGCGGTCGTCGTGCTCGCCCTCGCTGCCCTCATCCTCTTCGACAAGCCGCCGCCTGGCATCGAGTTCGCATCGCAGGGCAACCTTCACCTGTCCGCCATCGACGAACCGCACCGCGGGTACAACTCGTCGCCGGGATCCTCCGGCCCGCATGTCGGTCTTCTCGCCAACTGGGGCGTCCATGAAGAGCCGCTCCCCGAAGAGCTCTTCATCCACAACCTCGAAGACGGGGGAGTGGTGATCACTTACGACTGCCCGGAGGGATGTGACGACCTCGAGCAGGGTCTTACCGAGTTGGTCGAAGACGTCGGCGGCCGCGTCGTGCTCACGCCCTACGCGGGCATAGAGCACGAAGGCGTGTCGTACCGGGCGGCGGCGGTGGCGTGGGGGAGGCTGTTTTTCTTCGACGAGCTGACTGACGGGAACGAATCCGAGGTCAAGACGTTCATCAACATCTACGAGGGCATCGATCACCACGCCCGCTGAGACCCTGTCGACCGACGGGGACTTCTGCTGGGTCCACGCCTCAGACGGCTTCCCCCTCGCCACGTGGTCCATCCCGGTTTTTAGCGAACCAGCGCGTCAAAAACGTAGCGTTTCGACGTCCAAAAGCGGGTTGCACCTTCTGTTCGCGCACGCCACGGGGTTTTGTGGGGCGTGTTGGCGTCCGGTCCGCGCTCGGCTGGGCGAGTATTCGTCCACGGTTTGGGACTTCCGAGGACACGGTGCATCACGATCGTCGCGAGACCGACGCTCCTGGTGGGAGACGGCCACCGACGCCCTCTCCGTACGCGACGCCGCGCTCGCCGAGGCGCCCGAGGGCACTCGCGTCGTGGGTGTCGGCCACTCGATGGGGGGCGCCTCCCTCGTCATGGCCGAGCTGCTCTCACCGGGCAGCTTCGACGCTCTCGTCCTGATCGAACCCATCATCTTCGGCCCGCCCTTCGCTCGCGATCCGGATCACCCGCTCGTGGGTTTGGCGCTCCGCCGGCGCGACACGTTCGAATCGCGAGACGCGGTTCTCGCCTCCTACGCCTCGAAACCGCCGTTCGCGGCATGGGATCGCGCCGCCCTGGAAGGCTATGTCGAGGGAGGCTTCATCGAGGTGGACGGGGTCACACGGCTCGCTTGTCGCCCCACGTCCGAGGCGGAGGTGTTCACCGCCGCTGGTGCTCACGCGGCATGGGAGCGGCTCTCCGAGGTGTCGACTCCCACGACGATCCTCTACGGCGCGAACACCGACACCTACCCGCCGGGCCACGCCGAGGCCCTTGCAGCCCGGTTCGGGAACGCCACGGCTGCGGCTGTCGAGGACACCGGCCACTTCCTTCCGATGGAGCGTCCGCAGGTCGTCGTCGCAACCGTGCGGGAACGCATCGACGGACTCAGATGAGGGCCGCCCCTGGGAGTGCCGCCCCCGAGGTGGTCCACCTCTTGGAGAACGGAGAGTGAGCGCGCGGTACGAGGGATCAGCGTGGTCGCACGACGCGTATTTCGCACCGGGAACCAGGAGAATTGGCGAGGCGCGCGTCGGCGGTGAGAAGCGAGCAAGCAAGCGCTTCAGCCAATCCGATGTAGGTCGCGTCGTACGGGGTGACGTTGGCCCGGAGCTCGTACGCCCTCGGCATGAAGGGCAGCGTCGGGTGTCGGGTCAAGTCCAGGTCGGCGAGATCTGTGATGGCGACGCGAAATCTACGTGCCGTCAGGTCGCCGGCGAGCCAGCGTCGTCGGAGCACCGAGACGGTTTCGACGTCAACCAGATCTGGCGCGGCGAGGTCAGGGTCCTGACGGAGCGCCTCCCGCGCGACGGCTCCGTCGACGCCGTCGTCACCGAGCGCGTTGGCGATGATCGAGGCGTCGACAACGATCACAGCGCTGCGCGCCGGTCCTCAGCAAGATCCCTCACCGCTTGTTCAAGACCGACCCTGCCCCCACTCCGCTGCTCTACCCGACGGAGCACTTCGTCGACGGTGGGTCGAGCAGCCATTCGTGCCAGTTCAGCGACGAGATACTGCTGCAACGACTGTCCCTGGTTCTCGGCGCGCCGCTGCAACTGAGCGTGTACCTCCTCCGGGACGTCTCTCACGAGTACGTTCGGCATGCTTGCATTATGCTATCAACCGACCTGGCTTGCAAGGCCCACGGCGGCATGTTGGCTTTCACCTGCTGGGCGGGAAGCAGGCGTCGCACGATCTCAGCTGAACGCAGCCGCCATTCCGAGTGTCGCTCCGACGAGCAGTTGGATACGGGCAGTGGCGGCGAGGACACCGATCAGGCGTACCGGATCCTCGTTGTTCGCCACGACGGCCACCGGTCGGGCGGTGAGGGGCACCCACAGGGCGGCGATACCTGTCAGGACCGGAGTGATCCGAACGACGGCCGCGACTGCGATGACCACGAACGACCCGTACATCAGCCGGCTGTAGAGCTTTCGCGTCCGCTCTCGGCCGAGGACGACGGCCAGCGTGCGCTTCCCCGCACGGGCGTCCGTGTCGATGTCACGCAGGTTGTTCGCTACCAGGATCGCGGCAGCCAGGCCACCCATGACCGCTCCCAGCACCCAGGCGTCGACTCCCGGGGAGGAGCCACCGTGGGCGAATCTCGTCCCCACCGTTGCGACCAGGCCGAAGAACACGAAGACGAACACTTCGCCCAGCGCTCGGTAGCCGTACGGGATCGGCCCTCCCACGTAGGTGAGCATGGCGAGGATCGACGCCAAACCGATCACGACGATCGGCCAGCCTGCGATCAGGATCAGTCCGACTCCCGCGGCTGCGGCCACGAACAGGGCAGCACCGGCCGCTCCCCACATCGCCCTCGCGCTGATCCGCCCTGTCGCCACCATTCGAGTCGGACCCACCCGGTCCGGCGTGTCGGCTCCACGTCCGGCGTCAGAGACGTCGTTGGCGAAGTTCGCCGCCACCTGGATGGCGAGTGCTCCGGCGAGCGCCAGCAGGAACGAGTCGTTGCGATAGACCCCGTCGTACGCGGCCAGACCCGACCCGACGAGCACCGGCGCGATCGCGGCGGGAAGTGTCCGCGGGCGGGCAGCCGCCACCCAGTCGTGCATCAGTAGTGCCATGGAAACTTGGAGAAGTCAGGGCGCCGCTTCTCCAAGAACGCGTCCCGGCCTTCCGCCGCCTCTTCGGTGGCATATCCCAACCGGGTGGCCTCGCCTGCGAACAATTGCTGACCGACGAGTCCGTCGTCGACGAGGTTGAAGGCGTACTTCAACATCCGCTGGGCCGTCGGCGACTTGCCCATGATCGCGGTGGCCCACTCCAGCGCCACCTCCTCCAGCCGGTCATGGTCGATGCTCGCATTCACCATGCCCATCCGCGCTGCGTCGTCTGCGGAGTGGTCGGCGCCGATGAAAAAGATCTCTCTCGCCTTCTTCTGGCCGACCATGCGGGCGAGGTAGGCCGAGCCGTAGCCGGCGTCGTAGCTGGCGACGTCGGCGTCTGTCTGTTTGAAGATGGCGTGTTCCCGGCAGGCGAGTGTCAGGTCACAGACCACGTGCAGTGAGTGTCCGCCACCGACCGCCCATCCGGGTACCACGGCGATCACGACCTTCGGCATGAACCGGATCAGGCGCTGGACTTCGAGGATGTGAAGCCGTCCGAGCCTGGCCGGGTCCACGCCATCGCCGTCTGCGTACTTGTACCCGTCCGCACCACGGATGCGCTGGTCTCCGCCGGAGCAGAACGCCCACCCGCCGTCCTTGGGTGACGGGCCGTTGCCGGTGAGGAGGACACAGCCGACATCCGGCGTCGTGCGGGCATGTTCCAGTGCTGTGTACAACTCGTCGACGGTGTGCGGTCGGAAGGCATTGCGCACTTCCGGTCGGTCGAAGGCGACCCTGACGGCTCCGAGGCCCTTGGCGCGGTGGTAGGTGATGTCGGTGAAGTCGAAGCCTGCGACCGGTTCCCATCGGTCCGGATCGAAATGCTCGGAAATGTGTTCGGACGCCATGTCACCGGCGACGGTAGCGATCGTTCAGACGATCCTCCGCACGGCATCGATCGTGCCGAGCGGGACGACGACTGCCTTCCCGTCGTCGGACAAGAGCACATGGTCGGTGGCGGCGACGACGATGCGCCCCGACAGTTCGAGTCCGTGCGACCCGCCGAGGAGCGTGACGTGTTCACCGGTCGACTCGTATTCGGCGAGTCGTGCCTTGAAAGTCCGTGACCCTCCGCTGACCGTGTGTCCTCCCGAGTTGGAGCGACGCGTGGTCATGACAGAACGGTCCGCCCGAACATCCCAACAGGTGCCGTCGCCGATCACCGTGGCGTAGTCGTTTCCGACGAAGTCGACGGTTCCCGTGAGGCGGCCGGTCGAGGTGAACACCGTGACGTGATCTCCGCGATGCATCGCCTGTTCCCACACGTCGATCAACCCTCGCCGTCGCCGGCGCCCCTGTTCGGTTTCGTGCTCCGTCGTCTCCCATTCGTCGACGACCTCGGATCCGACCGCAGATCGGAGGTGGGCAGAGAGTGCGGAAATGGGTGTGGGATCGTCGTGGAGCATGGGAGGAGTCGGCCGCGGAGAACCAACTACCTTCCCGTCGGTCAGTGGCGCGAAGTCGTAAGGATGTTTCCAGTGCCCGCCGGGTCCGTTCAGTCTCCTGGCACCAAGCGGACTCGCTCCAAACCGGTAGCCCGGCCACAATCAACGGTGTGAGAACGATCGATGACTGAAGCCAGCGTCGTACCGACTGACGCGGCGCTCGCCAAGCTGTCCCGCCTCGATCGGTTCCTGCCTGTCTGGATCGGGCTGGCGATGGTCGTCGGCCTGCTGCTGGGGCGGGCGGTCCCCGATCTGAACGATGCTCTCGACGCCGTCAAGGTTGACACCGTGTCGCTGCCGATCGCCATCGGTCTGCTGGCGATGATGTATCCGGTGCTCGCCAAGGTCCGCTACTCGCGGATCGGCGAGGTTGCCTCCGACCGTCGCATGATGGCCACATCGCTCGTCTTGAACTGGCTGGTGGGGCCGGCGCTCATGTTCGCCCTCGCCTGGATCCTGCTCCCGGATCTTCCCGAGTACCGCACGGGGCTGATCATCGTCGGACTGGCCAGATGTATCGCCATGGTCTTGATCTGGAACGACCTCGCCTGCGGTGATCGGGAGGCGGCCGCCGTGCTGGTGGCGGTCAACTCCGTGTTCCAGATCGCTGCCTATGCCGTCCTCGGCTGGTTCTATCTCGAAGTGCTGCCCGGGTGGCTGGGTCTCGACACGGCGGCGTTGGACGTCTCGATGTGGGAGATCGCCAAGATCGTGCTCATCTTCCTCGGGGTCCCGCTCGTCGCCGGGTATCTCACCCGGCTGTGGGGCGAGCGCACCCGCGGCATCGAGTGGTACGAGGAAACGTTCCTCCCGCGCATCGGTCCGTTCGCCCTGTATGGCCTGCTGTTCACGGTCGTCGTGCTCTTCGCCCTGCAGGGCGAGACCATCACCGCCAACCCCGCAGACGTCGTCCGGATCGCCCTCCCGCTGCTCATCTACTTCGCGCTGATGTGGGGCATCTCGTTCGCGTTGGGCTTGAAACTCGGCTTCGGATACGAAAGGAACACGACGATCGCGTTCACTGCCGCCGGCAACAACTTCGAACTCGCCATCGCCGTCGCCATCGGTGTGTTCGGTGTGACGTCCGGCGAGGCCCTGGCCGGTGTCGTCGGTCCGTTGATCGAGGTCCCGGTGCTCGTCGGCCTGGTCTACGTAGCTCTGTGGGCGCGCCGCCGCTTCTACGCCCCGTCCTGACAGGTCGCGAAACTTCGCGCTATTCGGGGGTGGTGAACCTCTTGCCTGTCGATACGCTGCCGGCCGGTCAGTACAAGTGAAGGGGTCTGGAGGCGTCACACGTGGTAGCCCAACCACGGGTCGATGCACGGAACGAACCCCTCGCGGTGCCGATG